>NZ_JCACPZ010000005.1:0-142379 GCF_059074235.1 Phytobacter sp. | reverse complement strand
GGTTAAAAGCAGCAGATGATGCGTTGTACCGCGCAAAACGTCCTGAAAAAACCAGATCTTCGCACACTGACAAACTTGCTGAATACGCTACGCTTTATGCTGTACACCGCGAAGCTAACGCTGGATGGTTTTTATAATCGCGGAAGACATCAGGTCATGAATAGCGAGAAAGCACCCTATGAAAACACCTGCACTCCCTGCCAATGAGGAAAAACGTCTGGCGTCGTTACACGACTCAGGCCTGCTCGACACCGGTACTAACGAACGCTTTGACCGCCTCACCCGGCTGGCAAAACGGCTGTTCAATGTGCCGGTTGCCCTGGTCACGCTGGTGGGCGAACAGCACACTGCATTTCAAGTCCAGCGACGGACTTGCGCACCAGACATCTGCCGCGCAGTATTCTCCTTCTGCGGCCATGCCATTCTCAGCGCCGCACCGTTAATCATTAATGACGCTAAGCAAGATGAACGCTTTGCGGACAATCCTCTGGTCATTGGTGAATCCAGTTTGCGTTTTTACGCTGGCTATCCGTTGCATCTGCCGGACGGCGCAATTGTGGGCTCTTTCTGCCTCATTGACCGGAATCCGCGCGATTTCACTGCCGCAGAGCTGGAGATCCTCAAGGATTTCGCGCTGATCGTGGAAAATGAATTTGCAGTAATGAGTGCTGCAACCACCGATGAGCTGACGGGACTTTTTAATCGCCGTGCGTTTGATAGTCTTGTGAAGTTCGCGATTTCCAGTGCCCGGCGTCGTGCGGAACCATTGGCCCTGGCGTGGCTGGATCTTGATGGCTTCAAAAAAATCAATGACACCTGGGGTCATGGTGAAGGTGACGAAGCGCTGAAGGCGATGGCAGAGATTATGCGGGCTAGTTTCCGTGAAGCCGATCTGCTGGTGCGCTACGGGGGAGACGAGTTTGCTGTGCTTTTCTCGGATACCCATGAGAAGGGGGCCTGGATCGCCGTTGAACATCTGGCCGAGCAGACCAAAGCCTGGAATCTCACGTCAGGAAAACCCTGGAAACTGTCCTTTTCCTGGGGGGTCAGCGAGTTTGACCACGACGGGGATGGTGATGTGAAGCCCTGGCTGAAAGATGCCGACACCAAGATGTATGCTATGAAATCGGACAATCAACACACTCGCTAACGTCATTACAAAAAGCTTTGACGTCATTGATTGTGTTGTGAAAATGTAAAATGCATAGTGGTTGTTTTTAAGGAATGAAAATGGCCACTCTCTCTTCTCTTCATACCCTGTCTGCTGACGACATTACCGCCCGTATTGATGAACTCTGCGATGTACTCGAAAACTGTGTGCAGGGCGGGGCCTCAGTCAGCTTTATGCTCCCTTTCGGTCGTGAAAAATCCCGCGCTTTTTGGCAACAAGTCGCATCCAGCGTGGCGCGTGGCGAACGCCTGGTACTGGTCGATGAACCCGAAGGGCTGGGGATAGTCGGCACGGTGCAACTCATCCTCGATCAACCCGAAAACCAGCCACATCGCGCTGATGTTGCCAAGCTGTTGGTGCACGACCGTGCACGGCGTAAAGGTGTAGCCGGGCGTTTAATGACGGCGCTGGAAACAGCAGCACGGGATCACGGTAAAACGGTATTAGTTCTGGATACCAGTACCGGCAGCGGTGCGGAAACCTTCTATACGCAATGCGGGTGGCAAAAAGTCGGAGAAATTCCGCGTTATGCATTGATGCCGGATGGGGAAATGACAAGTACTAGCGTATTTTATAAGTTTTTGTGATAGACATTAAATTTGTCTGCTCACTTTGATCAAAACAGGGGTTCATGGTTCAAAAGTCTGGTAAGTTATTACACCAATCTTCCTGGGTTGTATGACTAATCAAAAAAGGAACACATTGTGAACACTGTTAACCGTCGCGATTTTCCCGGTGCTTCTTACCCTGAGCGCGTAATTCAATTCGGTGAAGGCAACTTCTTACGCGCCTTCGTTGACTGGCAGATAGACTTACTAAACGAGCACACTGATCTGAATGCAGGCATTGTGCTTGTTCGTCCTATCGACAGTACTTTCCCGCCGTCACTGAGCACTCAGGATGGTCTGTACACCACCATTATCCGTGGGCTGAATGAGCAGGGCGAAGCGGTCAGCGACTCCCGCCTCATTCGTTCTGTAAACCGTGAAATCAGTGTTTACAGCCAATACGATGAGTTCCTGAAACTGGCACACAACCCGGATATGCGTTTTGTTTTCTCCAACACGACCGAAGCGGGCATCAGCTACCATGCGGGTGACAAATTTGAAGATGCACCTGCCGTCAGCTACCCGGCGAAACTGACCCGTTTGTTGTTCGAACGCTTCAACCATTTCAACGGCGCAGCGGATAAAGGCTGGATCATCATCCCATGCGAACTGATTGATTATAACGGCGATGCGCTACGAGAACTGGTGCTGCGTTATGCACAGGACTGGGCACTGCCAGCGGCCTTTACCCAGTGGTTGAACGAGGCGAACACCTTCTGCTCCACACTGGTTGACCGCATTGTGACCGGCTATCCGCGTGATGAAGTTGCACAGATTGAAGCCGAACTGGGTTACCACGACGGCTTCCTGGATACCGCTGAGCACTTCTATCTGTTTGTTATTCAGGGGCCGAAATCCCTCGCGCAGGAACTGCGTCTGGACAAATATCCGCTCAACGTACTGATTGTTGACGATATTAAGCCGTACAAAGAACGTAAAGTAGCCATCCTCAACGGCGCGCACACTGCGTTGGTACCGGTGGCGTTCCCGGCGGGCCTGGATACTGTCGGCGAAGCCATGAACGACACGGAAATCTGTGCCTTCGTGGAAAAAGCGATTTACGAAGAGATCATTCCGGTCCTCGACCTGCCACGCGATGAGCTGGAATCCTTTGCCAGCGCGGTAACGGGGCGTTTCCGTAACCCGTACATCAAGCATCAGTTGCTGTCGATTGCGCTTAACGGGATGACTAAATTCCGTACCCGTATTCTGCCGCAGTTGCTGAAAGGACAGGAGCAAAACGGTAAATTACCTGCACGTCTGACCTTCGCTCTGGCGGCACTGATCGCCTTCTACCGTGCCGAACGCAACGGCGAAGCTTATCCGGTGCAGGACGATGCACACTGGATCGAGCGTTATCAGCAGCTGTGGAGCCAACACGGTGACCGTCAAATCAGCACTACAGAATTGGTCCGCTCAATTCTGTCTGTCAGCGATCACTGGGAGCAAGATTTGACGCAGGTTGCTGGATTGGTAGAACAGATTTCTCTGGATCTGGATGCCATTCTGCTGCGTGGTATGCGTGAGGCGGTTAAACCACTCTGCTAACAGCGACAGTGATTTAATGCAGGGGGAGCGAGTCTTTGGCCGCTTCCCTTTATTTTATTTATGAATTAGTTACAACATACTGTTGTTTGCTGTCATGACAGAAACATCGGCATCGGTGCCTAAAACACGAATAGCTAACAAGGACGGCTTTTTTTTCCTATAATTTTCTTGCCGTAACGGTGTCGACCTTGTCGGCCAGGGCAAATCCGTTGTCGCTGAAGCTGGCGCAACACGAACGAAGAGAGGGACAAGCAATGGAAAAGCTGGAAAAAACGTTACCGCTCGTAATGGGCCTGGTATTCGGTATCTCGCTTATTGCCACGGCATGGGATATCTCATTCGTCAGTGCATTACCCTGAGTAGTATCCTGAAAGGGGGCTTGCCCCCTTTCAGCCATTGCTGAATTGCAGTGTTTCTTCTTTTACCCGCTCGAGCAATTTCACCACCTCTTCCCCGGAACGAATATTGGTGTAGCCCATAATCAACCCATACCTTTTTGACGACCTGTTATACCACTCGGATAATGGGCTAACCCGAAGGTCATGTTGTTGCCATATTTTCGCTAATCCAACATCGTCCACGCCGTGGCGCAGAAACGCGATAATGTGCATGCCTCCATCATTCACCTCAACATCAAACAGATCAGGAAATACGGTTTTCAGCGCCGCAAGCATCATTTCTCGCCGTTGCTGATAGAGGGTGCGCATTTTCTTCAGATGACGGAAAAAATGTCCTTCCGACAGGAAGCGGGCGACCATTTTTTGCGTCAGCACCGGTTGGCCATTCTCCGTAATTTCGCCTGTTTCCTGGAACGCATTTATCGTTGAACGCGGCATCACGATGTAGCTGATTCGCAGTGAGGGCATAATGGTTTTGCTGAAGGTGCCCATATAAATAACCCGATCGTGCGTATCCAGGCTTTTTAGTGCAGGCAGCACCTTGCGGGTGTAATGAAATTCACCGTCGTAATCATCTTCAATGATCCATGTGTTATTTGCATTGGCCCACTCAAGCAACTGGTGTTTACGGGGCAGGGAAAGCGTGACCGCCAGAGGGCTGTGATGTGACGGCGTCACAAATACGAAGCGTGCGTCAACATGATGATTCAGTAAATAGCTGACATTCAGCCCCTCGAAGTCAACCGGAACCGGGTGCAGATTTTTAACCGCCCGTTTGAGCAGTTGCTGGCCGAAAAAATACCCGGGATCTTCGAGTACGACTTTATCGCTCTCTCTGGCAAGAGTGTTGAGGATAAGCGTCAGGTTATTACGATAACCACTGGTGATGAAAATCTGCTCCGGGCTACAGTTCAGTCCGCGGGAAATATTGAGATAACGGGCGATAGCTTCCCGCAGTGGCGGATATCCCATCAGGGGCGGATTGACCATCTCCGCAGCGGGAAGTGAACGGAGGACCTGGCCTGATAGCAGCAGCCATTTCTTTCCAGGAAAGGCATCCAGCGCAGGCACGCCAAGTCGAAAGAAACCTTGCTGATCGCGAATATTTACCACCGAGGTGAGTTTGGACTCTTCGGGCAAATCCGTGACAACAGGAGTGTGCACTGGTGGCAGATTCAATTCCGGGTTAACTCGTGTACCGCGTGCACCCTGGCTGACGAGGTAGCCTTCACCCGACAGGATGGCATACGCCGTTTCTGCTGTTTTACGCGCCACCTGTAGCTCAGCGGCGAGAACGCGGACCGAGGGCACTTTGTCACCTGGTTTCAGCAATCCATTAAGAATGTCCTGCCGAAATCGGGTATAGATGTCACGGTATCCTGTAGCCATGTCCTACCTCAATAATGACATTTTGTATCTTTTTACTATGCCATAAATCTCTACTATTGGTTCGGTCAAATCAATACATGAGGAATATGAAAATGAACGCACGCGTGAATCACTTTGAGGCTGTCCCAGAACTGATCAAAACTCTGGGTGACGCCAGCATGGCTTCCCATAAAAGTTCGCTGGATGCCGGTATCAAGAATCTGGCGGATATCCGTGCTTCCCAACTTAACGGCTGCGCATTTTGCCTGGATATGCACGTGAAACAGGCCAAGCTGCGCGGTGAGCGCGAACTGCGTCTGTACCACGTGGCTATCTGGCGCGAGTCACCGCTGTTCAGTGCCAAAGAGAAGGCGGCGCTGGCGCTCACTGAAGCGCTGACCCGACTGGGGGATGGAGGGGTATCGGACGCGCTTTATCGCACGACCCGCGAATATTTTAGTGATGAAGAGATCGCTGAACTCGCCTTTGCCATTGCCATCATCAATGCGTGGAATCGCCTGCAAATCCTGTCGCAGATGGTACCGGGTTCGCAGGATACTGCCTACGGCCTGGAGCGCGCAGGACTGAAATAATCGTCACTGCTGTTGCCGAACAAAAGCGATAAACGCCTTAAGCCCCATCGGGATGTGACGATGTCCGGGGTAGTAAAGACACAGCCCTTTAAAAGGCTGTGTCCACTCATCAAGTACGCTCACCAGTTCACCTGACTGAAGCAAATCCTCAATGTAGAGCTCGGGCAAAAAGCCGACCCCCAACCCAGCCTGCACCGCACGGATAGAGGTAAAAAGATCGGTGGTCGCCAGACGAGCAGGAACTGCTATCACAAAATGTTCGCCGTGGCGTTCCATCTCCCAGCGGTACACACCACCATGCGACATACGCATGCAAATACCCTGATGATGGGTTAAGGCTTCCGGCGTTTCAGGTGTGCCATGCTCAGCAAACCAGGCTGGTGTGGCGACCACACGCATGCGGATGTCGGGGGTGAGAGGCACGGCAATCATGTCCTGAGGGACGGACTCGGCAAGACGAATCCCGGCATCGTATCCTTCAGCGACGATATCAATCATTCTGGCTTCACTGGCAATCTCCAGGCGCATTTGAGGATAGCGCGCAAGAAATCGAATGATCAGGTCATCGAGAAAGAGTCGACCTGCTGCCTGGGGGGCATTGATACGCAGCGTGCCAGACGGTTCTTCAGGCAAACTGTGGATTTCATCTGCGGCCTGCTGGATGACCAGCAATGCGGGGCCGACACGTTCAACAAACCGTTGACCGGCTTCCGTCAGGGCGACGCTGCGGGTGGTGCGGTTAAACAGTCGAGCATCAAGACGCGATTCCAGTCCGGCAATGGCATTACTCACTGCGGTGGCCGACATGCCCAACTCCTGCGCAGCAGCACGAAAACTGCCCTGGCGAATAACGGCCATGACCACTTCCAGCTCAATCAGTCCCGAACGATGCATAGATTATCCTGATTTTCGAAACAACCTTTGCAGCATAGCGTGGATTATCGGAGCGATAAAGCTGTGTAACACTCTGGTTATCAACCCGGAGGTCACGATGCGACAGCTTGAACAACTCTTCATTAACGGTGAATTTATCACCGCCCAGGGCAGTGAATATTTTGATTTATACAATCCGGCTACCGCACAAGTCATCGGGCGAGCACGGCTTGCTAACCAAGAGGATGCTGATGCGGCGATTGTTGCTGCGAAAGCCGCATTTGATGCCTGGTCGCAAACGTCAGTCAAAGAGCGCCTGGGGGTGCTCGGCAGGATGCGCAATGCCATGCGGGAATCTGAAGCTGCGTTGCATGAGGCCATTGTGCTGGAATACGGCGCACCGGTTTCGCGGGCCGACTGGATGGCCCGTTACCCGGCAGATGTTATCGAGCAAGTGATGTGTGACCTGGAGGCGTTTGCCTTTACCACCACCGTGGGGCAAGCGCAGGTGAAAATGACGCCACTGGGCGTTGCCGGTCTTATCACTCCGTGGAACAGCAATGCCGGATTCATCTGCGGCAAGCTTGCCACTGCTTTGGCTGCCGGGTGTACGGCAGTGATCAAGCCAAGCGAAATGAGTGCCTTGCAAACTCAAGTCGTGATGCAAGCCCTGGATTCCGCAAGATTGCCAGCAGGTGTGTGCAATATCATCACTGGACGCGGCGATGTGGTGGGAGAGGCGATCAGCCGTCACCCGGATGTGGCGAAAATCTCGTTCACTGGCTCTACACTCACCGGGAAGGCGATTTTGCGTAATACGGCAGACAGCTTTAAACGCGTCACCCTGGAGCTGGGTGGTAAATCACCGACGATTATCCTCGACGATGCCGATCTGGCGACGGCCATTCCCCTGGCGATTCAGGCCGGATTTATGAACAGCGGACAGGCCTGTATTGCCGGAACGCGCATTCTGGTTCCGCGTTCACGTAAAGCTGAATGCGAAGCCGCGCTAACGGGAGCAGTCAGTGCCATTCATTCCGGCGACCCACGCGATCCGCTCACGACCATTGGCCCGATGGTCAGCGAAAAGCAGTGGCAACGAGTGCAAAGCTATATCCGTCTGGGCTCAGAAGAGGGTGCGCGTTTGTTAGCGGGTGGTGAAGGGCGTCCCGGTGGCAGCGGGCAAGGGTGGTTTGTGAAACCGACACTGTTCACTGACGTACGCAACGATATGCGTATTGCCCGAGAAGAGATATTTGGCCCGGTACTGTCTCTCATTACCTATGAAAACGATACCGATGCCGTGCGGATTGCCAACGACACGGACTACGGATTAAGCGCACTGGTGCTGGGGCGCGATGCGGCACGAGCGCTTGCGGTAGGTGAACAGATCCATTCCGGGCGGGTGCAGGTGAATACGCTGGCGCATGAAGGCGGTGCACCTTTCGGTGGATTCAAACAATCAGGGATAGGGCGAGAAATGGGACGCTGGGGAATTGCGGCTTTTATGGAGCCGAAGACAGTTATTCAGTAAATAAGACGCCGGTTACCCGGCGTCCTGATAATCACGTTTTTACTTATTGAGCATTTTGCATTCGTAGCTGGAAGAAGCGCACGGAATCACGCAGCACTTCGCTCTGCTCGGTCATTGACTGGGCAGCCACCGCGGCTTGTTCCACCAGCGAGGCGTTCTGCTGTGTCACAGTGTCCATCTGATCAATGGCCATGCTGATCTCTTTGATACCTTGATGCTGTTCGGTTGAGGCTGCAGAAATCTCTGCCACAATGTCAGTCACTTTGTTGACCGAATTAACAATCTGCTCCATTGCCTGACTTGCAGTGTCGGCATAACGTGAGCCATCGGTAATTTTATCCACTGTGCCTTCGATCAACTGCTTGATCTCTTTCGCCGCAGACGAGCTTTTCTGCGCCAGGTTACGTACTTCACCGGCGACTACGGCAAAACCTTTGCCTTGCTCACCCGCACGGGCGGCTTCAACGGCGGCGTTCAGCGCCAGGATGTTGGTCTGGAAGGCAATACCTTCGATCACCGAAATAATGTCGACGATTTTCTGCGAACTTTGGGCTATTTCATGCATCCGCTTCAGCATGTCATTCACCTCTTTACCGCCTTTCACTGCCGTTTGTGAGGTTTCACGCGCCAGTTCACTTGCTTTGCGGGCGTTGTCGGCGTTACTTTTCACGTTTTCCGTGATCTGCTGCATGTTGGAAGAGGTCTGCACCAGCGAGGCGGCTTGCTCTTCAGTGCGTTGAGAAAGATCGCTGTTTCCCTGGGCAATTTCGTTGGCAGCCAGAGAAATGGATTCGCTGCCGTGGATGATGCCATCAATGATTTCGGCCAGTTTGCTGTTCATCAGTTTGATGGTGGCCAGCAGGCTATTGCTGTCGTTGTCGCGTAACTTCACATCGGCTTTAAGGTTACCGGAAGCAATTTCATGCATGATGGAAACTGCATAAGCGGGTTCGCCGCCCAACTGACGAGAGAGACTGCGGGAGATAAAGAGGGCGATAAATCCGGTGGCAATCAGCGCCAGCAGGAGCAGGCCAGAAAAGGTGTAAAGCGCAGCGGTATAGCCGGACTGAGAGGCTTTGCCAGCGGCATCTCCCATCGCGACTTCCTCATCCACGAGCTTTGCAAGGTCGGCCATCAGCTGTGTGCGATATTTAGAGGAGACGGCACCACTGATTTTTGACGCCTCGTCGAGATTACCTGCGCTGACTGCGGTGATCACTTTGGCGTTCACGTCGACGAAGTTTCGGAAATTATCAGCAACCGTGTTAAACAACGTGCGCATCTCTTCAGGGGCATCTTTGCTCAGTTTGGCGTATTGCTGTTGAGCATTGAGGAAAATTGCCTGATTTTGTAGCAGTTCAACACGGTGTTTCTCACGCTCTTCCGGGGTAACAGAGGCAATATACTGTGTTTGCTGCAAACGCATTTCTGATAATACGCCACGCATTTCGAGGGTATAGCGAACGCCGGGCATGCGGTTTTCGCGGAATTTATCGATATGATGATTACTGGCGTTGAGTTGATAAATAGCAACTGCGCCAAGAATGAGCATCATTGCAATTAATATTGAAAACCCCGTGAGCAGTTTCGTTAATACTGATGCCTGAGACAATTTTTTCATAGTGGTCATTTTATTTTAATGAATGGTAAGAGTAATAACGGCACGGGAGCAGGAAGATTGATTTTATTTAATTGATCTGAATCACACAATTTTATTGTTATAAAATTGTGGAAGTGCACAACGAGTTAATTTGACTTAAGCGTGAGGGAAGGGTGTTAATAATGTGAATGTTTTGAAAATAACATTCACAAGTGTGCAATGAAATAATGTTTCAAATGAAACGATCGCGCTATGAGATAATATGAGTAACAAGGATTCGGATCATTTTGCGAACCCTACCGGGACCTCGTCTGCCCATTTGGTGGCTCTGTTCATCATTTCCATCACCGTACTTTCTGACACGCCCAGTTGGTTCGCCTTGTCGCTGGCTTCGGACCAGAGACGCTGTTCATAAAGTTGAGCCAGCATCACATAATCGTAGAGAACGCCGTCCTGTTGTTTCAGCGCTTTTACCACGTCTGGCGATACGGCAATCTGCCCCATCAGCTCGTCAAGCGGGGTTTCGAGGATCACATCCAGCAGCGAGAACAGCCCCACCATAAAGGCTTCACTCGATAGCTGATGCGAAGTGCTACGTCCAGCCAGCAACTCGCAGAATTTAGCGCGAATCAGACTGAGGTAATAAATTTCAGCCGTCCTGACGGTCTCAAAAGAGGTTAAACAGGCCACCAGCACGAAACGGCGCAACTCATTGATACCTAAGTAGAGCACAATATCTTTCAGCGACTGATTGCGGAATCCGGTCAGTCCGCGAGTGTTATAAAGAATATTCTGCGCATATCGCATGATTTTGAACGACAGTGACACATCACGCTTAAGCAGGTCTTCGATACGATTCAAATTGGGAAATTCAACATTAACTTCCTGCATTATTTTTAGCGCGAATGCACGATTATGCATCAGTTTGTTTCTTTTATAAACAACGGGCTTGCTGAAGAAATATCCCTGAAAGAGCTTAAACCCCATTTTCTTAAAGGTTTCATACTCATCATTACTTTCTACCTTTTCTGCCAGCAACACAGTGTTACGTAAAAGTGCACGGTTTTTACCAATATAATGATCAATTTCTTGCTGGGTATTTTTTTGCACATCGAATTTAATCACATTGATGTAAGGAATAAAGGCATCCCACTCCGAACTCATTGTGAAATCGTCCAGTGCGAGACGAAAGCCCAGCGTCTGAAGGCGTTTTACGGTAGCAAGTAACTGTATGTCAGGCTGAGAGGTTTCCAGTATTTCAATAACAACACGGTTTTTTGGCAGTGTTTCGGCCATGCCGTCAACGAGCAATTGGTGAGGAAAGTTGACGTATACCGACTTACTCTCGTTTTTACGGCCCACAGGCGCACCAAAAAACTGCTCTTCAATCAGTTGTGTTGTCGCCTGTTCCGATGAGACATCAGGGAAGCGGTTGGTCATGCTGTCCCTGAAAAGCAGCTCATAGCCGACGGTGTTCATTTGACTATCGAATATCGCCTGTCTGGCTACAAAAGCATACATTCGCCACCTCTTTCATCCACTCAAACCTATAACTCTACAGGATACAAGGTACCTTAACAGGGTGGCGAAATGAAACTGTTAATGCTGCAAAATATTTGCTTAATAAATGTTAAATATGTACGAAAGATCAAAAAAAGTCGGTCATTTTAGTTAAAGTGCGCATTTTGATGATTAATGCACCTCAAAGCAGACCTGTCGCTCACAACAGGCATCGCAGCTAGGTGAACGACAAATCAGTTCACCTTCTGAATGCAAACAGCGTTGACGATAGAAAAATTTTTTCCAGCGCATGTTGTCGCGGTTCATCTCGACCAGTTGTGGAAAACAGTCAGTCATTAATTCACGCAGCTCTTCACGTGAACTTAACCCGAGATCCTGCCAGAGATGATTAAAAGCCAGCGAGACGCTGGCAATGATGTGCTGCATGGGGGCTGCGTCGGGTGACATGTGGCTTTCCAGCCACCCGGCGAGCTGTTCACGCTCCTCTTTGCGTGTGGCAATCAGTTCAGTCATTAACGTCCGCCGCAAAATAATGTCTGATGGTGCGGTATATACCGGTTTGTCCAACTGCGCACCCAGCGTACGCCAAAGTGGATCAGAAAGCCCCATAGAGAGGGGGTAGCAGCCCTCTCCGTATGTGTAGAGATGGAACAAACGGCGCAACCAGTAACGTTCATCCATCATGCCACTCCTTTTTGGCTATCGACGTCCTGCCATTTCTGCCGCCAGGTTTCCCACCAACGCAGAAGCGCAGGGGAGATCGGTTGCCATGCGTCGTCCACGCAGGGTTGAATACCCTGTGCCTCAAGCCGTTGCCAGGGACCATAGCCAATACGCGAGCAAAATACCGCTTTGACATCCGCCAACAGATCCAACATAGCTGCCATGCGGACTTCGTTGTCCTGAGGTTCACAGTCATCACTTCCCTGACAAAATTTAGGGGTGAAACGCTCGTTTACCAACACAACGCCTGCGGATGACAGACTGTAGATCTGAAAACGATCGGCATGACCAAAATGGCAGTCAATCACTTCACCACGCGTCGACGCGACAGCTACCAGACAGGCTTCTGGTTCATCCGACTCGCCCTGCGTGGCAATGCTGGCGTGCAATCTGGCGCGTTTTTGCAGGGTTGGCAGCCACGGCTGAGGTTCCGCAGGCAGCGGTGTCAGTTGAAATTGCTGGCTTCTGTCTTCACCCAGCATGCCGATGGCATCAGCCCTACACTGTTGGCAATGTGTCATTTGTGGCATGACCTCCCCGCACCGCGACCGGGTTGCGGCAAGCATTGTGGCATCGGGCTCCGGCTGCCCGTTGAGACCAAAGACCGTGCCATGTTCCGGGCGGGAAATTAACGGCATGATGTTGTGAATAAACGCACCATGCTGGCGGAGTGTGCGACTAACATCATCAATCACACGATCGTTGATACCGGGGATCAGTACAGAATTGATTTTCACCAGTACCCCTTTCTCCGTGAGCCTGCGTACTCCCTCAAGCTGGCGTTCCACCAGGATTTTCCCTGCCTCACGTCCGCTGTAACGCTCGCCATCAAGCCACAACCATGCATAGATCTGTGCCGCAATATCCGGGTCAAGGGTATTAATGGTGACGGTGACATGATCAACGCCCACATCGATCAGACGGTCAACTGCATCGGGTAGCATCAGGCCATTGGTCGACAGACAAAGTTTCAGATCCGGCAATTGTTCGCGTACCAGCTCGAGTGTTTTAAAAGAGTGGGCAAAGTTCGCTAACGGATCACCTGGCCCGGCAATCCCCACTACGGAAAGTTGTGGAATGGCGGTTGCTACTTGACGCACTTTCGCGACCGCCTGCTCTGGGGTAAGCAGCGACGACGACACCCCAGGGCGTGATTCGTTACTGCAATCGAACTTGCGATTACAGTAGTTGCACTGCAGGTTGCAGGCAGGTGCGACCGGAAGATGCATGCGGGCAAAACGGTGGTGGCCGCTCCGGGAGTAGCACGGATGTGATGCCACTTTTCCGGCGATAAAATCGGACAAGGGCGCTTCAGGGGCCTGGCAACCGGTGCTGCCAGCGAGAGAAGAGCAGGAAGTCATGATCGTTCCTTAGTTGCGTAATCATAACCTCCTGCTGCAAAAGCTGTACCGCTCACTGAATATCTAACTTATTGAAAAATAAAACATTAAAATTGTCACTTTGATTATTGTTTGTCGTGATTGTGGCGTTTGGCTGACAATGTGCCGAATATCACAATTTTCGCGCGTCACATTCTGGGCAGGGTGATGTCCATGGTTTGAATGCGATAGGCGACCTGGCGCGGGGTCATACCAAGCAAACGTGCCGCTTTGGCCTGCACCCACCCGGCTTTCTCCAGCGCAGCAATCAGACGCTGGCGCTCGTCCAGAGAGTTATCGAGCCAGGAATCCTCTTTAGTCGCGCTGGATGCCTGTGGTTTCGGTACATTTTCCCGGTGGTGGAACATCACCACATCCCGGTCAATCAACCCATTTTCAGACATCACTGCTGAACGTTCCAGGCAGTTTTCCAGCTCTCTAACATTGCCCGGCCAGGTGTACCCCATTAGCAGGCGGATTGCGCCATCACTGATGCGCAGGGTACGTCCCTGCTGCTGGGCAATTTTGCGTATCAGAAAGTGGGCCAGTTCGGCAATGTCTTCCTGGCGTTCACGCAGCGGGGGCAGAGAGATGGGCATGACGTTGAGACGATAATAAAGATCTTCGCGGAAATGACCCATCCGCACTTCCTCCTCAAGATTGCGGTTCGTGGCGGCAATAATGCGGACATTGACCCGCAGGGTCTCATCTCCACCCACGCGTTCCATTTCTCCTTCCTGCAAGATACGCAGCAGCTTGGCCTGAAAAGAGGCACTGCTTTCGCCAATTTCATCGAGGAAAAGCGTCCCGCCATCTGCCAGTTCAAAGCGACCTTTGCGCTGACGCACTGCGCCGGTAAAGGCCCCTTTTTCATGACCAAAGAGCTCGCTCTCAAGCAATGTATCCGGCAGTGCTGCACAGTTAAACTTCACAAAAGGGGCTGTTGCTCGCGGAGAGTTGTGGTGAATTGCGTTGGCAATCAACTCCTTACCGGTTCCACTTTCGCCACGCACCAGCACGGTAGTATCCCAACGAGATACCTGGCGGATGATCTCCATAGTTTGCTGCATGGCCGGACTTTTCCCCACCATATTTTCAAAGCCAAAGGGGCGCGGTGTGTTGCAACCTCGCTGGCGTTCGACTTGCGCCACCGCTGTACGTGGACTGGCGACCACCGCCGGAGGGGTCATTAAACGGACCGTTTGTGCCACCAGGTTGGCGACAGTTTCCAGAAAACGGGTGCAGGAGGGCAAGCGCTCTTCAAAGCGGGCCATCGGTTGTGCCGCCAGCACGCCAATCGGCGCGGAACGTGGTCCCATCAACGGCACAGCAATAAAAGGCAGGTTATAGTCGTACAATCCCAGACGATCCAGAAACCGTTGATCGTCAGCCACGCGTGGGAGTACCAGCGACTGTCCCTGCGACAATACCGTACCCACCAGACCTTCCCCTGGGCGATAGCGGATTTGTGAGCTGCCAGGAATTAACTGCTGGTCGGCCTCCTGCAAGGCTTCAATATTCAGGATCTCCTTTTGGCTGTCATACAGACACAGCATGCCGTGCTGCATAAAGGCATCGTTATGTAGTACACACAACACTTCCTGCAGCGTCTGGTTTATGTCCGTTGCCCGGCTGAGTACCACGCTGATACGCTGCATGGCCGTAAACTGCTGGGAGAGATCAAACCGCCAGACGGTAGAACCCGATTCGGGTCGCTGGGTCATCGTGGGCCTCCGGTCAGAGAATGAAATAACGGGAATCGCAGGGTCAGGCAGGTGCCGCCTTCCGGACGAGAATGGAGTTCAATTGCGCCGCGATGGTGGGCTACCAGTGTCTGAATCAGCCGGAGTTCCATCCCTTTGCCGGGAGCGTTGAGGGCATCGGGTGAGTGCGCATAGCGCACCTGCATCAGCGGTACATTGTCGTTAAGCCAAAGAGAAAGCCAGCCGTCCTCTTCACGGGCATAAATTTGGGTGTAGAGCATAAAATCATGCAACTCGCCCGCCAGAGCCACGGTTCTGTCTAACCACAGACTCAAACAGGCCAGAATTTGTGTACGCTGACCAAACCCCACCAGGTGGGGGGAATCCATCTCAACGCTAAGATGTTGACCGTCGTTGTAACGGGTGTGGTAAAGCGCCTGAAGATCATCAAACAGGGGTTGTAGCGGCCAGATTTCGTTGGTTTCCAGTGCCAGGGATGGGCGACAGCGTTGCAACCGGGCCATCGCTTCTTCACCTTCACGCCAGGCAGCATCCAGAGCCACATTATGGCTACCTTCGCCGTTTAAGCGTCTCGCCGCCGCCAGCATGTTGATCGGGCAGTTGAGTTGAACCAGCGCGGCATCGAGCGATTCGCGGATGGCCGCGAGCAGTTTTCCCGTAGTCATCTCCTGTTTCAGTCGGTCGAGGCGACCCTGTTCCTGCTGCTGTTGCTGTTGGGTACAATCGGCTATCACCACCAGTGTGCGGGGCAGTGCATTGTCAATGAAATATCGGCTGGCCTCTTCGCTCACGCCGGGGAGTGCCCAGCAGGTTACGGAGAGCCAGCGCACGCTGCCGCGCAGGACTACAGGCAACGTTTGCCCGGCGTACAGGTCCGTTTTGCGCGCTGAAAAATCCAGTTCGCTGAGTAACTCTTTGCCACCCAAATCGGCACAAAAGGTTTTATAGGCCAGATTATCCATCACGATCTGATCGTTTTCGTTCACCACCACCACAGCCGCCGGAATATTGTTAAGCACTGCCTCGGACATGGTCATATGGTTACGCAGACGCTGTTCCAGTGCATAACTGGCGCTAATGTCCCGCTGCATCGCCAGGTAATGCTGGAGTTCGCCGAACTGATTCACAACCGGCGTGATATCGATTTCCGCCAGATACAGACTGCCATCTCGCCTGCGGTTAATCAGCTGACCGCGCCACGGCATGCGCTGTAATAAGGTTTGCCACATCTCCTGATAAATGACGCGCGGCGTTTGTTGGCTGGCGAGCAGACGGTGGTTCTGATTGAGGAGTTCATCAAGGCTGTAGCCGTTCTGGCGACAAAAAGCTGAATTGGCGTACAGAATTGTGGCGTCAGGATCGGTTAGCGAAATGGCGATTGGCGCCTGCTCAACCATTGTGAAAAATAGTCCGGGATGTTGAAGCGAGAGTGCACCGGCAATTTCTTGCTGTGCACTGGCATCCATCATCAAATTAAAGGCCATCACAAGCTCCTGTTATCAGAGACGGGAATGTCGTACTTGCAACAATTTGTGCAGGGTTACGACACACACCCGAAGGAATGTCGGGCAACATTAACCATGCAACTCGTGCGCCTATTTCGGCATGTACCCACTCAAAGATTGATCCTGATTCGCAAAAACAACGAATCCGCGACCACAAGGGGAGGTGGGTGGCTCAGAGTGCGGAAAACCTGCACACAAAGGAGTCAAACACTGGGCTGCAATTGCCCAATTCGGTGCAAGAAAGGGGCGAAAAAAACCTGGCATAACCTTCGCAAATACCCTGTGTACGAGCCGCCTTCGTCGGCGGTCTTCTTCATACCTGGGACAGGAGCGCGTAATGGCTAACATCGGTATTTTCTTTGGTAGCGACACGGGAAAGACCCGCAAGATCGCCAAATTGATCCAACAGAAACTGGGAGACGTGGCGGATGCGCCAGTCAATATTAACCGCACGACACTGGAGGCCTTTCTGGCCTATCCCGTTCTTGTGCTGGGAACACCTACGCTGGGGGACGGGCAGCTCCCGGGTCTGAATGCCGGGTGCGAAAGTGAATCCTGGGGGGAGTTTCTGGAACAACTCACGGGAACGAATCTGAGCGGCAAAATCGTCGCCCTTTTTGGGCTCGGCGATCAGCAAGGCTACCCGGATAATTTCGTCAGCGGGTTACGCCCTCTCTACGATGCGCTGGTTGGTGGTGGCGCGAAAGTGGTTGGGGCGTGGCCGAATGACGGTTACGACTTTTCCTCCTCATCAGCACTGGAAGCGGGTAAGTTCGTGGGACTGGTACTGGACCAGGATAATCAGTATGACCTGACAGATGAGCGCCTGGATATGTGGCTGGAACAAATTAAACCGCAGATTCTCTGATCGCTCAGCCCGGTGATAAAATGCTCACCGGGCTGATTTTGCAAATATCACATTGAAGCCAGCAGGCGAGTCAGCCACTGCTGCTGCCACTGTTGTTGGCTCTGACGCCAGACGAATTCTCGTGCTTTTTCCAGCGCTTCATTTTGCGCCAGAGGTTGGGGGGGGCGAATACGTTCGCACCAGATCAAATGCCAGCCCAGTTCTGTTTCTATGGGGGCAGCAATGCCATTTTCCGGGAGTGCAAACAGCGCCGATTCAAGCTGAGGGTACAGTAAACCGCGGCTGATCCAGCCAAGCCGTCCTCCTTCTAAGGCACTTGGACAATGGGAATAGCGCTTTGCCAGCCGAGGAAAGGCGTCACGCGATGCCTGAATCTCCCGGTAAAACATCAGGGCCTGGCGGCGAATCGCATCACCGTCGTCGTCAACTGTCAATAAGAGGTGGTGGGTCATTCGCTGCTCTGGGCGCATAAATTTATCCTGATGTTGTCGATACCAGGCCAGTACGGTCAGGTCGTCCGGGGCAGGAACTTGCTCGGTAATGCGGGCAAACTGTAACTCCATCAGCGCATGGTGATGAATAACCGCCAGGCGCTCCTCACTACTAAAATCATGGGCATCAAGCATTTCGGCGAGTGATGCGCCTATGGTGTCAAGCAGCGCAGGGGAAAGACTTAACCCGCGAGCCTGGTCAATAATTGCTTGTTCCATAAACTGCTGACGCGACCAGGCCTGATCAAATACCTGGCGCTCACCTTCCGGTATCGCCTGAGGTTCACACTGCCAGCGTGCGAGAGCCAGTCGACGCTGACCAAACCGCTCCCATGCATGCATCATTAAGTATTCTCCTTTAAGCGCAGCGCTCCGGAGGGAACCTGAAACCAGCGGTCGGCAAAGGCGACAATGTAGCTGTTACCGTCCTCCCCATGGTCAGTACCTTCAATACGTCCTGTCTCTCCTGCTGTCACAACGACGTCTCCCTGAATAGACAGGGGGATCAGATTCGTGACAGTGTCACCAAACTGTAGCATGCCTGCGTGCCACGGTTGACTGGCAGGAATCAGTTCCTCCCGTCGGCAGCCCACCACAACATCCCCCTGCAGGAAGTGCACCTGGTAAATAACCTGATCCATTAAAAACGTTCCCCATTCGCGCACAAAGCCGGTGCTGCCACGGCGCACCAGTACATCGCCACGGGCAAAACCGGGCATGGTGCCATCATTACGGATAGCCCGGGTAACTCGTACCTCTTCACCATAAGCAAACGTTGAACTCATACCCCACCTCTTGTTATCTGCTGTTGATAACTTTCTGCCAACAGCCGCCGGGCGAGCAACCAGGGTGCGCGCGGGTCATCCTCCAGGAGATTACGCAGAGGAACATTGTCATGCAGTTTGCGATGAAATGCGGTTAATACCGGTAAACAGCGGTTGCGCAGGGTCGTCGTTTCATACGGCACGGAGAAGAAATCAAAAAAAGATTCGGCGCTGTCCAGTTCGTCGACGCCCGGGATCTGATAAAACCACTCCATCTTCAGCCCCTCAGACACTGAACGGTGTCGCCGCACAATGCCTCGTAGATTGCGATCAGTTCGACATCTTTTGGCGTGCGCTTCCAGCTCTCTGCAAATCGGCGTATGGCCGGAAGCAGCGCGTCAATTTGTAACGCATCCAGGTGGTAACCCATTCTCGCAAACACACCGTCTACGGCCTGGCGGCCGGAGTGTTTACCAAGTACCAGGCGATACTCACGTCCCATCAAGGCCGGGTCGATCGCCTGGTAGCTCTCTCTGTCTTGCAACAGGGCGGCAACATGGACACCGGATTCGTGCGTGAAGACCTGTTCGCCAACCAGGGGTTGCTGAGCGTCAATGGTACGTTGTGTCGCGTCAGCCACCTGCTGACAGAGCGCAGGCAGATGGCTGAAATTGATACCGCAGTCGATGCTAAAACAGCGGTTAAGGCTCAGCGCAACCGTCTCCAGTGCCGCATTGCCAGCACGCTCTCCCAGCCCCAGTACGGTGGTGTTGACGCTGGTGGCCCCTGCGCGTACCGCTGCCAGTGTATTGGCCGTCGCGAGGCCCAGATCGTTATGGGCGTGCATTTCAACTTCGCCGTGCCAGAAGCGACAAAGCGCGGTGATGCGTGCCTCGGTAGTGAAAGGGTCCAGTACGCCGAGGGTATCGGCAAAGCGAAGACGCTGGGCACCCGCAGAGTTTGCCACCCGGGCAATAGCATGCAGGTCATCATCTGTCGCACGAGAGGCATCTTCGCAGCCGATACAGACTCTCAGACCCAGGGAGCGCGCCTGTTCAGTCAGGATACCAAGCCGTTCGAGCAGAACCGGGAGGGGGTCGCGCAGTTTGTATTTTTGCAGGATAGCGGAGGCCGGAAGGGAGATATCCACCCAGTCCATGCCCAAATCGGCACTCTGGCTAATGTCGTCGATGTTCATACGACACCAGGTCATTAAGGTGGCCGCAGGAAGGTGATGGCGCACTCGCTGGATCCGGTCGCGTTCGTCATCGCCCATCGCGGGTGTACCGACTTCCAGTTCCGCCACCCCCGCTGCACACAACGCCTCAGCAATGGCGATTTTTTCACTGGCACGAAAAGCGACGCCCGGGCTTTGTTCTCCATCCCGCAAGGTGGTGTCGTTAATGATAATTGACCTCATTGCTGCCTCCAGGGTTAACCGTAAACCGGTGCAAAAGACGCATCTGTCGCCACAGGTTTTCCGTTTTGCCAGTAGGGAGAGAGCAACCGCAGCCTGGCGATGATGGGGGGCAGGCTGGCTATCACATAATCAATCTCTTTTTCCCGCGTATAGCGTGAGAGCGAAAAACGAATGCTGCCGTGCGCGGCAGTATAGGGAATGTCCATGGCCCGCATAACGTGTGACGGTTCAAGTGACCCTGAGGTACAGGCACTGCCACTGGACGCGGCAATACCCGCCTGGTTCAGCAGCAGCAAAATGGCTTCCCCCTCAATGTACTCGAAGGCCAGGTTAGCGGTGCCGGGCACGCGCGGCTGGTTACCGCCCATTACCCTCACCGAGGGGATCACATTGACCAGTTCGTCCTGGAGGTAATCACGCAAACGTGCGATGTCCGGCATACCTGGCAGGTGGATTTGCGCAAGTTCACAGGCGCTGCCCATACCAACAATGCCCGCGATATTTTCTGTGCCAGCGCGTCGGCCACGTTCCTGATGCCCACCACGCAGCAGGGGGCGAAAACGGGTTCCCCGGCGCAGGTAAAGGCAACCGACTCCCTTGGGTCCGTGCAGTTTGTGTGCAGAGCACGAGAGCATATCAATACGGCTCTTGCCTACGGTCATGGGAATTTTTCCCACGGCCTGGACAGCATCGCAGTGAAAGAGAGTGCCAAACTCATGCGCCATTTCCGCCATTGTCTCAATGGGGAAGAGAACACCGGTTTCATTGTTTGCCCACATTACGGTGACCAGCGCCACACGACTGCTCAGGGCTTGCTGGTAGTGGGCCATATCGAGCGCACCCTGGCTGTTCACGTTGATGCGATGGATCAGGTATCCCTGGCGCTCAAGATGCTCGCAGACCGCAAGCGTAGCCGGATGCTCCACCGTGGTGGTGATAATTTCCCGTCGTTCGGGCATTAACTCCACACAGGCGTGGATGGCCGTTGATGTGGCTTCGGTGGCGCAGGAGGTAAAGATAATTTCGCTGGCATGATCTGCCCCCAGCAGGCTGGCAACTTGCTGATGTGCGCGTTCAAGCGCGCCACGGGATGGCGCACCAAAATCATGAATCGAAGAGGGGTTGCCATAATGCTCGGTTAAAAAAGGCATCATGGCTTCCAGCACCATCGGGTCGAGGCGGGTAGTGGCGTTGTTATCGAGATAAACCTGTTTCATTATCATGTCCCCCAATCGGCTAACGGAATGCGGCTCAGGCCGCCACGACTTCCATAAAACACCCGGTACGTTCCATTAATTTCTGCTGCAGCCAGGCCAGTGTCATGTCAGTCATCATGCAACCCGAGCAACTGCCAGAGAGGCTGACCGTCACTTTATGGTTCACAACGTTGACCAGTGACATGTCGCCACCGTCGGCCTGAATGTGGGGTCGCAACTCGGTAATGGCATCCATCACATCCTGCCAGTGCTCGTCCTTTTCCGTCACAACGCGGATGGGAATCGACTGCTGTTCAGCAAGGATGTCAGCCAGCGCCAGTTCGATTTTTTCATGACATGCGGTGCAACCGCCGCCTGCCTTGGTGTAGTTAATCACCTCTTCCAGGGTGGTCAGTCCGTTGGTGAGTACCGCACGGCGGATATGGCCTTCATCCACACCGAAGCATTTGCAGATGAGCTTGCCTTCTTCATGATCATCTTCAATCGTCTCGCCACGATAATTGGCGATGGCGGCCCGCAACGCTTCCTGACCCATCACCGAACAGTGCATTTTTTGCGGTGGCAGGCCATCAAGGTAATCAGCAATGTGCTGGTTAGTGACGGATTCCGCTTCCTTCAACGTGCGGCCAATAATCAGTTCAGTTAGCGCCGATGAAGATGCAATCGCGCTGCCACAGCCAAAGGTCTGAAAGCCGGCCTCAAGGATGGTTTCGCTTTGCGGATCGACACGCAGCATCAGGCGCAGTGCGTCACCACAGCTGATCGATCCCACATCACCCACCGCGTTGGCCTCATCCACCACCCGGGCGTTACGGGGATTAAAAAAATGATCTTTTACTTTCTCGGAATAGTTCCACATGCTCAAAGCTCCCAGGATTATGACGGACAGCGCGGGGCGCAATTCACCGCGTCAATCAACAGCGGGTACAACTGTCAAGCAAAAGCGATACCAGAAGTAAAAACTCATATTATTCATGTTGTTATGCTGACATCTCAGCATAAAGCCGCTGACACTGTCGTGATTTATGTGAGGTTTGTCGCAGAAACGACACAGCGATTAACGCGTTCCCCGGTCACTTTCCTCTTGCCACTCGCTTTCCAGTAATAACTGTGAGAAGCGATCCGGGTCCCGCTTAACGGGGCTTTTACGCTGTTCTTTGTCGTACCAGTACTGTTGGATCTCCTGTAACAGGCCTGCGATTGGCGTGTCTTCCGGGACGCGTACTGCCCGCACGCCAACCTGCAACAACTGGCGAAAGACGGCTTCCCCAATCGCTACACAATACAGCGTGACGCAATCGTCAAGTGCGGCTATCCGACGGGAGAGTTTTTCTGCCTGATGCCCGGCCTGAACGGTGAAGTCAACGACGCGAAGTAGAGTCACGTCATCCTCTTTGACGCCGTAAATCACGAGCCTCGGGGTGGCACCAAAGTGCTGGTCGACGTGGTGGTAATCCGAGCTGGCGAAGGCGACTTTCATCGACCATTCGCTGGCACAAATGGTGCTGAACTGCCGATTAACATGCTGCATGGTCGGCTCCTGATAAAGGGGAGAGTGTGAAATGTTGACGGAGTGGGGAACGGTAAGCTGTCAGATGATGGTGGCGATCGCGCAGAATGTTCGCCAGCTCGAACAGGGTGTCACGCATACCGGGGTAGCCCTGGCGAACACGCCGGAATTCCCCAAGTCGGTCATAAACCGGAAAGCCTGCGCGAATTAAGGCCATGTCAAACTGTTCTGCCAGGTCCACGGCATGGGAATTCGCCACCAGCAGGCTGGCTGGCTGGGCACAAAGCAGATCCTGCATATCTTCAAGATCGCCAACCACCACGCGATCCACCGGGAGGTGCTGTAACCCCGGTTGGCTGACCGGCGCGATAACTGGCCCAGGCTGTATGCCCTGACTGCGTGCGAAATCGCACCAGGCCGCGAGCAGGTCCCCTTCGGCTGCCAGCGCCATCTTTGCGTCCTGAAGCCACATATGACAATCGATCATCGCATCCTGTAACTGGCCACGTTGGCGCTCAATCCATGCCGGAACATCTCGCCCGGAAATTCGTTTCAGTTGATGAATAAAACGGTCGCATTGTTCCAGGGTCATCAGATGCGGCAATGCGATGACCTCACCCCGGCAGCGTTGACCCAATAAAGAAGCGGTGCGGGCAAGTGAAACCCCAAGGACGAAGGTACAAAGGCTTTGCCCCATCTGTTCAATGAGCCGCAGCGGTGTTCCCCCCTGGGTGACGGGTGAAAAATCTCCGCTGGCAAGATGTCCGTCCAGCGACTGGGATAGATCCGGCAAGAAAATTGGCTGTAGGCCAAATGCTTCCACGTAACTGCGTAACAGTTCGATTTCACCCGGAGTGAGCAGGTGACTGACCACCAGATTGACCCGCCGGTTACGCAGGCCCGGTAGCGGTTTTTCCGGCAGCCACTGCTCCACAATACTCTCCAGTACCGCGCTGTAGCCGTTCTCCAGAGTGCCGTAGAAGTCCGGGGTATTCACGGTGAGCAGGGCAATGTTCTTGTAACGCGGGTAGTCGGCACGAAACTCCCTGACCACGCGGCTGATATCGCTCCCCTGAGCCTCGGACAGTCCGGTGCTCAGCAGCACAATCGCTTTGGGATTGTTGCGCTGACACAAGATGCTGAGTGCGGCCAGGATATTTTTATCGGCCCCCATGATGGTCGATGTCGGATCCATTGCCGTGGATTGCAGCGGCACCGGATCATGGAAATGCTGAATAAAAAACACTTTGGCGAAGGCGCTGCAGCCCTGGGCTCCGTGGACCAGTGGCATACAGTGCTCAATGCCGAGGCTTGCCAGAATCGCGCCCAGCGGTTGCCCACTTTTCACTGGGCTTACCGCCAGCGGTTTGTTGTTACGTACGATCTCTGCCATTGCGTGCTCCTTATTGCCACGGTGCGCGGGTATGAGTTTGTAACCAGACCGGGCTTTCGATGGTCTGACAAAGCTGTTCAGCGAGAGTAACGATGCCGCGATAACCAGCGAAGGCATGCTCGCGCTCCTGGTTGATATCAAGGAACGGCAGACGTGCTTTGTAGGCGGTGTACATGTTGCGCCCCCCTGCAATCATCAGGTCCACCTGGTAGCGATACGAGACGTCCAGCAATGTGCGGGCATTACCTTCATCAAGCATCACTGCGTCGTCGCCCATCAGCTCGCGGATGCGTTGTTTATCTTCTTCTGTCGATTTACGTGTGCCGGTTGCCACGACGGTCATTCCCAGATCCTGGAGCGCAGAAACCACCGACCAGGATTTGACACCACCGGTGTAGAGCAGGGCTTTACGTCCTTGCAGACGTTCACGCCATGGGGCCAGAGCGCGTTCTGTGGCTGCTTCTTCACGGGCGATGAGGGCTTCGGTGCGGGCCATCAGGTCGCGGTCGCCAAGTCGCTCAGCCAACTGACGCAGGGCATCTGAAGTGGCTCGCACACCGTAAAAACTGCCTTCAAACCACGGTGTGCCGTATTGTTGCTCAAGCGCACGAGCCACGTTGATCAAGGCCCGTGAACAGACCAGCATATTGGTCTGAGCCCGATGCAGTGTCTGGATCTCTTTAAAGCGTCCGTCGCCGGACAAACTTCCCAGTACCCGAATACCCAGCTCATCAAGGAGCGGCTGCACATGCCAGAATTCTCCGGCGATGTTGAATTCACCAATCAGGCCGATATCGTGACGATGTTCGGGGGCAAAAGCAGTGGTTTCCGGCCAGGGGGCGGGTTCGCGTCGGCCAATGACCTTTTTAACCATGACCTCGCCAGCCATACGATTACCCAGGTTCTTGCTGCCATAAAATCCGGCGGCATCAACAGCGATGACCGGCACGCCGGTAGCGGTTTCTGCGGCCTGGCAAACAGCCTCGATATCATCGCCTTCCATGGCCGGGACACAGGTATTGTAGATAAATACCGCGCTGGGCTGATAGCGCTCAACGATGTGGCGCACCGCATGGAACAAGACGGCGTTCGCCTCGCCCCATGATCACATCCTGTTCATTTAAATCGGTGGTAAAACCGAGCCGGTTGATGGTCGGGCCAGAGCTCATACTGCCCCGGTTATCCCAGGAGCTGCCGGTGCAGCCAATCGGGCCATGGACCAGATGCGCCACATCGGAGAGCGGCAGCAGGGTGATTTGCGCGCCGTCAAAGGCGCATCCGCCCGCCGTAGCACCGGGTTTAGGCGCGCTACAGCCGGATTTCTGTTTGTGGTTATGTTCGCAGGCAGGCTCATCCAGCAGCGCCAGAATCTCATTCCCCTTCATGGTTACCTCATTTATCAGTTGGGTTACCAGAGAAATTGCAATTCGCACGCCAGAAGTTTATTTATTGATTTTTAAGGAGAAAATGACTGTCGGTCTTTGTGACAAAGCAGACAATTGGCGTAATCATGTACGATGATAAAAGGATCCCCTGCATGCACAGGTCAGATACAGGGGATCAAGGCAGGTCAGAAAACCCGTTCTTCCAGCGGGTTGGCTTTTTCAAGACGCTTCGCCAGCCAGGGCGGCAGACGACCGAGTGCAGTAATGTCTTGATGGCATCACACTGGGCAGGAATGCTCATACCCGGTGAAACCTTCATCGGATGGATATTGTGGCGGATCAGACGGGCCGCTGCAGGGCCGCCGATGGCTTCGCAAAACAACAGATGACAGTCGCCCAGCAGTTGCGCGCGCACTTCATTGGCTTCTTGATCCTGCGGGGCGGAAGGATAGCGGCGCAGACGCGTGCAGCCAGCCGCCCTTGTCATCAAAGGCATAGATAAAAAACAGCCGCCCCTGACCAAAATGGCCGTTGATCAGCAGCCCGTCCTGCGAACAGAAGGCCGCCAGTAGCTGTGGGCGACGGGCCGTGCGTTGTATCTGCAAATGCCCGGGCAGCGTGCCGCGCAGGCACTCTTTAACCCGTATCCAGCGGGCGGGCGACATCATGGCGGTTTCCGACGGAAAGGTGGATTCCAGCTTGCGCACGTTCGAGTGTATCAAGGTACTGCCGGCGTTAAGGCATCATCGCTGTTCTCCGCGTCAGCCAGGCCAGAATCTGCGCGGGTTGCAGCTCCGGCAGACACTGGAACAGCGCCAGCATGCGCCAGAATAAGGTCATCGTTATCCGTTCATCGCATTCCTCCTGTCACAAGCAGGGTGCTGCGCGTGGCGCGCAGGCTGATGGGAAAGGACGGGACGACCAGGCTGCGGATTGACAAAGTACTGGCGTCCTCCCTCCAGAGAAATAGCACCACCCCAGTTTTCCGGGGTGTCATGTTCGACCGCAATCACTTTGGCCTCGAGATCCTGCTTTGGCGATGTAACACCACAGATCCGAACCGCGTTCACGAAATATCACTATCGGCATAACGTTTTCCCCTTTACGGCCCCGCACGAGGCGGGGCACATGTATGGTTAGCGGACAAGGTCGAAGCTGTAATCCGTTTTGCCCAGTTTGATGGTGTCCCGATCCGCTTTTTCCAGCACCGCGTTGACCAGGGTGGTCACGATATTCATCGCCCCTTCATAGCCCCAGGTGGTCTGGCGATGCAGGTGGTGGCGGTCAAACAGCGGGAAGCCCAGACGGATCAGCGGTACTTCAAACTGTTCGCCTTTCGCCAGCGTGTCGCGCTGAATGAACTTGCCGTAAGAGTTGCCGATCATAAAGTCCGGTTTGCGGGTGAACATCAGCGAACGGAAATGCCACAGATCGCAGTTGATGAAGACTTCGCTCTCCTGTCCGTACGGCGAGGCTTCCAGCATTTTCTTCATCGCTTTTTGCCAGCGTTTATTGCCGTTATGACACAGGATGACTGTCGGTTCGCAGCCCAGCTCCAGCAGAAAACGACGTAAGTCCCATCACAAAATCCGGGTCGCCGTAGAGACCGAAGGATTTGCCGTGCAGCCAGGTGTGAGAATCGAGGATCATGTCCACCAGACGTCCGCGCTCGAGGGTCAGCGCGTCGGCCACCGGTTTGCCGGTCAACTGACTTACCGCCATCAGCAGTTCGTCGGTGCCGGTTAACCCCATCGGGATCTGCACCTCGGTCGCCGGGTTGGTTCCATGACTCCTTGCACCACTTTTTTGGTTTTCACCAGGTGCCAGGGCTGCAGCAGCAGGGTGTCGATAGCATCCGGGGCATCGCGCATCTCCTGCTGGGTGGTGCCGCCTGCATACATGCGGTAGTGACCGTCTGCGGGGGTATCCAGCACGTCCGACGGGTCAGACAGCAGGCTGCATGGCACGTCCATCTGTGCCATCATGCGTTTGAGCACACGGAAGTTGCCGAGATAGGTTTCGAATCCGGTCACCATATTCAGTTTCGCCAGCTTACCCGGCTGGGCCTCGTGGTCAGCGGTAAAGGTGCGGGCAAAACCTTCGAACATGTTGTCCCAGCCGGTAACATGGCTGCCGATAAAGCTCGGCGTGTGGGCGTACGGCACCGGAATGGCTGCATCGATAAAGCCGTCTTTTTTGGCGTTGGCGATAAACGCCTGCAGGTCATCGCCGATAACTTCCGCCATACAGGTGGTTGATACGGCCACAATCTCCGGTTTGTACAGGGCGCTGGCGTTCTCTAACCCGGTGTTGAGGTTATTGTTGCCGCCAAACACCGCTGCATCTTCCGTCATGGAGTCCGACACGCAGGCGATCGGCTCCTTGAAATGACGGTTAAAATAGGTCCGGAAATAGGCCACACAGCCTTGTGAACCGTGCACGTAGGGCAGCGTATTGGCAAACCCCAGCGAACAGAGCACCGATCCCAGCGGCTGGCAGGCTTTCGCCGGATCGATGGTCAGTGCTTCGCGCTTAAAGTTCAGCGCTTCATATTCCGGGGTGGTGGTCCATTCAAAGACCTCCTGCACACGCTGCGGGTCGTGCGCCTCCTCCAGACCGCGTTTGTTGCTAAACAGCGTCTGGTACTCTTCCTGTTCAAACAGCGGATGACAGGTGACAATTTTCTCAGCAGTTTGGCTCATGATGATCTCCTCCCGCGCCACAAATCGGTGAACTAACGGGATGTCAGGATAATAGTTCAGGCAGTTTTCAGCCAGGGCGCGGTCAACTCGCTCCATGCCGGGTTGTTGATCGTCATGTCCATGTCGCGGGCAAAGATGGCGAAGCCGTCATAGCCGTGGTACGGACCCGAATAATCCCAGGAGTGCATCTGGCGGAACGGAAAACCCATTTTCTGGAAAATGTATTTTTCCTTGATGCCCGAGCCGATGAGGTCGGGCTTTAATGCCTTAACAAAGGCTTCCAGTTCATAACTGCTGGCGTCATCGAACAGCAGTGTGCCTTCTTTGAGGTCCGGCAGGGTGCGGTCGTAATCGTCGTTATGGGCGAATTCATACCCGGCGGCGATGATCTCCATCCCCAGATCCTCGTAGGCGCCAATCACATGGCGAGGGCGCAAGCCGCCCATGTAGAGCAGGACTTTGCGGCCTTCGAGGCGAGGGCGGTATTTGGCGATAATGGCGTCGTTTTGTGCCTGATATTTGGCAATCACCGCTTCCGCATTGGCGCGAATGGTGTCGTCAAATTGCTCGGCGATTTTGCGAAGCGATTCGGCGATTTTGGTCGGGCCAAAGAAGTTGTACTCCATCCACGGAATGCCGTGTTTTTCCTCCATATGGCGGGAGATATAGTTCATGGAGCGATAGCAGTGCACCAGGTTCAGCTTCGCGAACGGGGTGTTCTCCATTTCGACGAGCGTGCCATCCCCTGACCATTGTGCGACCACGCGTAATCCCATCTCTTCGAGCAGGATGCGCGATGCCCAGGCATCACCGCCGATGTTGTAATCACCAATAATGGCCACATCGTAAGGAGTGGATTCAAAAGGTTGACCTTCACGGTTATCCAGTACCCAATCACGGATCAACGTCGTTGGCTATGTGGTGGCCAAGCGACTGCGAGACACCACGAAAGCCTTCACAGCGCACCGGGATAACCGGTTTATCCAGCGCTTTCTTGCTGGCGTTGGCAACCGCTTCGATATCGTCGCCAATCAGCCCCACCGGGCACTCAGACTGAATAGAAATGCCTTTGGTGAGGGGGAACAGCGTTCTCCATCTCTTCAATCAGTTTGGTGAGTTTTTTGTCACCGCCAAAGACGATGTCTCGCTCCTGAAAGTCAGAGGTGAAGTTCAACGTGCCGAAGGCATTCACGCCACTGACACCTGTGTAATAGTTGCGGCGTCCGGCGCGGGAGTATTGCCCACAGCCCACCGGGCCGTGAGAAATGTGGGCCATATCTTTAATTGGCCCGAATACCACACCTTTTGACCCTGCATAGGCACAGCCGCGTACGGTCATGACCCCTGGCTGTGATTTACGGTTGGAGATGATGCATTTCCCGACGCTCTCCATCTCCGGGTCGGTCACCATCATGTGCTTTCTGCGTTCTTTGCGCGTCTTCTCCGGGAAAATTTCCAGCACTTCCTGGATAAGTTCCAGATTACGCTCGCCTGTTGCATTGCTCATCGTTATCTTCCTTATGCCAGATCCACTCAGACCGCGTTTTCTTCGGCGGCGGTTTTACCGATGATGCTGGTGTCTTCCACATCCATGATGCCGAACTCCATCAGGAGCTCTTCGAGTTCGTCCATGGTGCAGGGCACCGGTACTACCATTTTGGTGTTGTTGACGATTTTGTTCGCCAGAGTGCGGTACTCATCCGCCTGGTTGCAGGTGGGGTCGTACTCGATGACCGTCATGCGGCGAATTTCGGCGCGCTGTACGATGTTGTCTCGTGGAACGAAATGGATCATCTGGGTTCCCAGTTTCTCCGCCAGTGCGATGATCAGTTCATCTTCACGGTCCGTCTGACGGGAGTTGCAAATCAGGCCACCAAGACGCACTTTTCCGGATTTCGCATACTTCACGATGCCTTTGGAGATGTTGTTGGCAGCGTACATCGCCATCATTTCACCGGAGCAGACGATGTAGATTTCCTGGGCCTTGTTTTCGCGGATAGGCATGGCAAAGCCGCCACACACCACGTCACCGAGCACGTCATAGAAGACAAAGTCGAGGTCGCTGACGTACGCGCCTTCTTCTTCAAGGAAGTTGATGGCGGTGATTACGCCACGACCCGCACATCCAACGCCTGGCTCCGGGCCGCCGGACTCTGCACAACGCACGCCGCCGTAACCGATTTGCAATACGTCTTCCAGTTCAAGGTCTTCGACGGAACCGACTTCGGCGGCCATCTCCATAATGGTGTTCTGAGCTTTAGCGTGCAGGATCAGGCGGGTGGAATCAGCTTTGGGATCGCAACCGACGATCATCACTTTCTTACCCATTTCTGCGAGCGCAGCAACAAGGTTCTGTGTGGTGGTGGATTTACCGATCCCACCTTTGCCATAAATGGCGCATTGACGCATGGTCATGGTGTGTTCTCCTGTTTGTGTGTTTGCCCATTGATAAGTGCAGGGAACGTACCAGCCATGCCAGAATTAATAACATATTGTTTTAAAAGGAATTGTGTATTTCTGGTGCTGTAGGCGCTAAAACAAAGCCTGAACAATATGCAGACCAATTGTTGGAAAAAGGACAATTGCGCCGTGTTGCAGCCCACGCTTATCGCTGCCTGACACTTTGTTGGCTGTTCAACAGGATGTCGTGTTGGCTGTCTTATTCCACCCAATGTCGTATTTTGGACATCTCCGCACCAACAGTTAATTGTCTGTTATTACAGGAGTAATTTTCATTTGACCGACATGGCACAGGCTGTGCAACGCAGGGGTATCACAGTTTGCTGCCATTTTCGGTAGCGACAAGACCTCTTACAGTCGGGGAACGCGAAATGTCCGGAAAGATGAAAACGATGGATGGCAACGCTGCGGCGGCCTGGATCTCTTATGCCTTTACTGACGTGGCGGCTATTTATCCTATTACGCCGTCCACACCGATGGCGGAGAATGTGGATGAATGGGCTGCTCAGGGTAAGAAAAACCTGTTTGGACAGCCGGTGCGTCTGATGGAGATGCAATCGGAAGCGGGGGCCGCAGGTGCCGTACATGGCGCATTACAGGCTGGGGCACTGACGACCACCTACACCGCGTCTCAGGGATTGTTATTGATGATCCCCAATCTCTACAAAATTGCCGGGGAGCTACTGCCGGGTGTGTTTCACGTGAGTGCGAGAGCGCTTGCCACCAATTCGCTCAATATTTTTGGCGATCATCAGGATGTGATGGCGGTGCGTCAGACCGGGTGCGCGATGCTGGCGGAAAACAACGTTCAACAGGTGATGGATCTGTCTGCCGTTGCCCACCTGGCGGCAATCAAAGGCAGAGTGCCATTTATCAACTTTTTCGACGGCTTTCGCACATCCCATGAAATTCAGAAGATTGAGGTGCTGGAACAAGAAGCGTTAGCTCCGCTGGTAGATCAGGAGGCGTTGAATCGCTTTCGCCGTAATGCCCTGAATCCGGATCATCCGGTGATTCGCGGTACGGCACAAAACCCGGATATCTACTTTCAGGAGCGCGAAGCCTCAAACCGCTTTTACCAGGCTCTGCCAGATATCGTCGAAAGCTATATGGCGGATATTTACCGCATTACCGGGCGCGAATATCACCTGTTCGATTATTACGGAGCGGCAGATGCGGAGCAGGTCATTATCGCCATGGGGTCCGTATGCGACACTATTCAGGAAGTGGTGGATGCGATGATCGACAGCGGCGAGAAAGTGGGGCTGTTGTCAGTCCATCTGTTCCGCCCCTTCTCGCTGGCTCACTTTTTCGCTCGTATCCCAAAAAGCGTGAAACGTATCGCTGTACTGGACAGAACCAAAGAGCCTGGTGCGCAGGCGGAACCGTTGTGTCTTGATGTTAAAAATGCCTTTTATCTCCGGGACGATGCGCCGCTGATTGTAGGTGGGCGTTACGCGCTCGGCGGCAAGGACGTGCTGCCGGGGCATATTGTGTCGGTATTTGAGAACCTGAAAAAACCGCTGCCGATGGATGGCTTTACGGTAGGCATTTTCGACGATGTCACCCACACCTCGCTGCCCGTGCCGGTTTATGACATTCACGTTTCCCGCGAGGGCATTACCGCTTGTAAATTTTGGGGGTTGGGTTCTGACGGGACGGTCAGCGCCAATAAGAACGCCATCAAGATTATCGGTGACACCACACCGATGTTTGCCCAGGCCTACTTCGCCTACGATTCGAAAAAATCTGGTGGAATAACCATGTCGCATTTGCGGTTTGGCAAACGCCCGATAACGTCACCGTATCTTATTCACAACGCAGATTTTATTGCCTGCTCCCAGCAGTCATACGTAGATAAATATGACCTCCTTGACGGCATCAATCCTGGGGGGATTTTCCTGCTCAACTGCACCTGGTTTGGCGAAGAGGTGGAGCATAATTTACCGAATAAGATGAAGCGTATTATTGCTCGCCAGGGGGTACGATTTTTCACCCTTAATGCAGTAGACATTGCCCGCAAGCTTGGGCTCGGTGGTCGTTTTAACATGTTAATGCAGGCGGCATTTTTCAAACTCACTGACATTATTGATGCGAAAACGGCATCCGCGCACCTCAAAAAAGCGGTGGTGAAATCCTACGGGAGTAAAGGACAAAACGTGGTGGACATGAACAATGCTGCCATTGATTTGGGGATGGATGCACTCCAGGAGATCATCGTACCTGACCACTGGGCTTATGTAGAGGAAGACGAAGCCGATGACGGTAAACTGATGCCGGACTTTATCCGTAATATCCTTGAGCCGATGAACCGTCAGGTTGGCGACACGCTGCCAGTGAGTGCCTTTATTGGCATGGAAGATGGCACATTTCCCCCTGGCACCTCGGCATGGGAGAAACGCGGCATCGCGATGCAGGTACCCGTCTGGCAACCAGAAGGTTGCACGCAGTGTAATCAGTGTGCGTTTATTTGCCCGCATGCAGCGATCCGCCCGGCACTGCTCAGCAGCGAAGAGCGTGATGTAGCGCCGATCGAACTGCTTAGCAAAGCGGCTCAGGGGGCAAAAAGCTGGGAATATCATCTGGCGGTGTCACCCCTGGACTGTTCCGGTTGTGGCAACTGCGTCGATATTTGCCCATCGAAAGGTAAAGCGTTGAGCATGCAACCGCTCGACAGCCAACGGCATATGATCCCGGTGTGGGATCATGCGCTGGCACTGTTGCCAAAGACCAATCCGTTTAACAAAAGCACGGTGAAGGGCAGCCAGTTTGAGACGCCTTTGCTGGAGTTCTCCGGCGCCTGCGCTGGCTGCGGCGAAACGCCATATGCCCGTTTAGTGACACAGCTATTTGGCGATCGCATGATGGTTGCCAATGCCACGGGATGTTCTTCCATTTGGGGGGCCAGTGCTCCATCTATTCCCTGGACCACCAACCATAAGGGGCAGGGCCCGGCGTGGGCGAATTCACTGTTTGAAGATAACGCGGAATTTGGTCTTGGCATGATGCTGGGGGGGCGTGCGGTACGTGAGCAGCTAGCCAGTGACGCAATGGATGCTCTCGCAAGACCGCTCAGTGAAGGATTACAAGGTGCGTTACGTGACTGGCTCGAACATAAAGATTTGGGGGAAGGGACACGGTTGCGGGCTGATGCGCTGAGTCAACTACTGGTGCAGGAGAAGGGCGATGATCCGCTGCTTAACCGACTCTATGAGAACCAGGATTATTTCGCCAAGCGTTCGCAGTGGATTTTTGGCGGCGATGGTTGGGCATATGACATCGGTTTTGGCGGGCTGGACCATGTGCTTGCCTCCGGCGAAGACGTTAATGTGCTGGTGTTCGATACCGAGGTCTACTCCAATACCGGGGGGCAGTCGTCAAAATCGACCCCTGTAGCGGCTATTGCGAAATTTGCCGCCGAGGGGAAACGCACGCGGAAAAAAGATTTGGGCATGATGGCAGTGAGTTACGGCAATGTGTATGTTGCGCAGGTGGCAATGGGGGCAGACAAGGCCCAGACTCTGCGGGCGATTGCCGAGGCCGAAGCCTGGCCAGGACCTTCGCTGGTGATTGCTTACGCGGCCTGCATTAATCACGGGTTAAAAGCGGGGATGGGGCGTAGCATCCATGAAGCGAAACGGGCGGTGGAAGCGGGGTACTGGCATCTGTGGCGTTACAATCCGCAATTACTGTCGAAAGGGAAAAATCCGTTTATCCTTGATTCAGAAGAACCGGAAGAGGATTTTCGCGATTTCCTGATGGGCGAGGTTCGTTACGCCTCGCTGGGTCGCACCTCACCAGAACTGGCGGACCAACTGTTTGCCCGTACTGAAGAAGATGCCAAAGCGCGTTATGAACATTACAAACGCCTGGCCGGGGAGTAATAATTAACTGGCCCGGTAATCCGGGCCAGTTAACATTCTCATGGCGGCTAATCAATGGGGATAAGGAATCACTCATTGCCCCATTGATTCAAAAAGTTGGCGATTTCATCAATGCGTTTCGGGTTGATACCGGCTTCCACCGCCATTTCCCCCTGGGCTTCCTCACTGATTTCTTCGTTATTCATTAAGCGAGTCAGTAATAGCTGGAAGTAGCGTGCCAGAGCGTCGCGCTCAACATCGTTCACCGACTCTTCAGTCTCCGTCGCGTACTCATCCGCAATGTCATAATATTTCAGTGGTATTTCGTCGTTCATCAATTACTCCCAGGTTTTAACGCCTGCATCAAGTACTGCTTTCAGCTCAAGCCTGGATAATAGCATTGTTCTGAGGTGGAGGAGACGAGGTTGTGCCGGAATGCGTCATTGCACGCTCAGCGCGCTGGCCATGGGCACATTGTTTCGGCGAGGCAGATGGTTTGGCTTGCCCCGCTTGAGTAGCAAGCCAATATCCTTACGTGCTAAATGTTAACGGTTTTCCTGAAACTGCTTTTCGAGGTTTTTACGTGAAGTAGTGATGATACTCCAGGGATCTTTGGGTAAATCGTGTTCAACAATGTACCATTTGACACCACTTTTCTGTGCCGCAGTGAGGATTGAATGCCAGTCGAGAAGGCCTTCTCCCAGCGGAGCAAAATTCATCTCATCATCGCGGACACCTATGCCTGCATTATCCTTCGCGTGAATGGCGTAAATGCGCCCTGCATTCTGCTGGATAATTTTCGCAGGATCCTGACCACCACGAGACACCCAGGCAGCATCAAGCTCCAGCACCAGGTTTTCGCGATGCGTGTTTTTCATGATGATGTCCAGGGCAGTATCAGAGCCGTATTTCTTCATTTCAAAATTATGGTTGTGATAGGCAAGTGTCATCCCATCATTACGCAGCTTTGCCCCCATTTGATCGAGCCGTTTCGCATAATCGACCCAACCTTTTTGTGAATCAGGGCGGTCAGCAGGAGCAATCCATGGCACGACAACATGTGTGTTGCCTACGGCTTTGTTGAAACTGACAGTATTTGCATAATCCGTTTCGAGCGCAGCAAGTTGTACATGCTCAGCAACAACGTTGAGGGCATTCTTTTTAAGCAGACTCTTCATACTGTTCACGTCGAGGTCATGCGTGCCAACGAGTTCGACGTTACGGAATCCTGCTTTCTCTGCCATAGCAAACTGCTTATCTGCATCACCGACATTTCGCAACGTGTACATCTGTAGTGCAATGTTTTTATTCGTGTTTTCGGCATGAGTCGACGTACTCAGGCCCGCAAGAAGCAGGAGCCCAACAAGCATAGCGTGTTTAATCATTATCGTTCCTCTATGAAAAGTAATCGATTACAAAATATAGAAAGCAGGTTATCAACCACAAGACGTGATGGTCAGGAATGTGACAAGGATCAATCTGACATGGGTGACCGGGGGGAGTTATGTGTTCCGTATAATGGGAGTAAGAGATTGCCATTACACAAAGCAGGGCTCTAAGTACCGCAGCACGAAAGTTATCCATGGTGAACTTATCGAATGCTGTTTTAATTACCGCGCAAGAGAATGATGTTTTAAGCAAAATTTATAAAATTATCCATTGCCATTTGTTTTGTCGTTTCCCTCAGGTAGGGGACCATCGTTGATCTTTATCGGATAATGGCAATGACCTTGTTCATTGGTTAAATATCATGCTTAACATGCAACAATTTACGCTTTTCCAAATCTACAAAGATTTATCTATCAATATTTCCATATCCAATCGCCTTCTGTATACTTCACAGTCCAGTAAGGCAGGCGCGTTTGTTACAGTTGAATTATTTTTATTGGCAACCAGGTGGAAAAAATGAATAACACTGTTCTTTTCCTGCAAAAAATTCACTTCCTTGCACAGAAACTCAGTTGGGTAGAAAACGATGCTGTCATTGATGAATTAAAAGATTTAGTTATTGAGAATTTCAGTCTTTTAAATGATGATGAGAATACTACATTATTTATCAACGAGCTTGTTTACTGCGCGGAAAAGAATGTCACTTCCAGTGATGTTGAAAATCTAATAATACAGCTGGACGCTTTTTTTATACACTATTTGTCACAGCGTTCTTGTCATGTCATTTTTGTAGGAAAGAATTGGGAATCATATCAACGCAACGCTCTTTTTCTTCCATTCAATATTGAAAAGATCACTTCATGTGAAATTGATATGGAAACAGATCCCACAAGTATACAGCCTGATATGAGTGGCGATACAACCATCCCTATCGTTGTCACAGACCCTATTGGCTTTAATTTCATCCATAAACACAAAATAGAATTCCCAGAGGCACTAACCATTCTGCAGTTCCCAGAAAAAAACACAAGTCGGTTTAATCTGGATATTGGATTCGTCCCACTGCTTAATTCTCGTTATGAAAAGATCATCAATAAATCAGATGTAAAGACAGTGATATTAGGTTCATCTTATGCCTATCAGGGGTTCCCCGATAGATTATTAGATAAATCAGTAAATCTCTCCATATTCTCTGGTGATTTTACTTTATCTTATAGCCTGATTAAAAAAATCACAGAAACAACAGACATTAAAAAATTCATCATCTGTATCGGTCTTTATGATCCTTTCTTTGAGTTGTCAATGGGGGCTGCGCCAACATTCCCTATTGCGCGATATTTCTGTAAAAGTCAAAATATTGATTACAATTTCAGAAATAAAGTGGCTAATGCCAGTAAAAAAACAAATAAGCAGTATATTCTTGGCCCACTGGATCTACTCGTTCAGCATATCTACGAAAAAAACACGCGTCCTGAATTTTGCAATGATGAGGAATTATCAAGGCTAAACAGTTTGTTAATGGAAGAGGTGGTTGTCAAAAATTCTATAGATGCCATTAACGAGAGAAATCATCGCACTGACTTTACATATTCATCCGCTGATATCTTGGCGCGAGTGTCTGAGTTGTCGATAAATTACCAAAGAAAGCATAGTTTCGAGAATAATAAAGAGGTCATTGCTACCTTGATATCTTTAATTAAAGAAACGAATTCAATGCTAAATTTTATAGTGATGCCATTCACTGATTTTTACATTGAAAATTTTAATAAAAATATAAAAAAAGAAACCCTGGATTATATAGATAGTATTGCTGATGGAAAAAGTGTTTTGATGACTGACTTATCCACTCATGAAGCATTTACTGCTGAAGATTACTATGATGCCGACCATTTAAATTTCAATGGGGCAAAAAAATTATGCAACATTGTTAAGCAGTTAGGAAATGATATCTAACGAACTCTAAGGGGGCGACTGCCCCCTCTGGTGATACAGTCATCATGTATGCAACGGCGACTCATTAGCAGACAATATCAAGAGTGTTAACTCGTCAAGAGTTTTTGGCGTAGCGATAGATAAACTGACTCGTGGGAAAAACGGCGGTATTTTACTGACAGGAGGATACGAATGATTGATCACACCGGATTCAGCGTCACTAATCTTGCAGACAGTAAACAGTTTTACACGCGAGTTCTGGAAAGCCTTGGTCATGTTGTACGGCTTGAAATTACAGATGTAGCAGTAGGTTTTGGTCCTGACAAACCGAATGAGGGGGCTGATCCTGGCGGTGCATTCTGGATAACCCTGGGGACGCCTTCCACGCCGCGGATGCATTTAGCGTTCAGTGCTAAAAGCAAAGAAGAGGTTGAGGCTTTCCACCGTGCCGCGCTTCTGGCGGGTGGGAAAGATAATGGCGCGCCCGGCTACAGACCCAAATATCATCCCGGATATTACGCCGCGTTTATCTTTGATCCAGACGGCTACAATATTGAGGCGGTGTATCACGAAGCACAATAATGGTCAGCACCATCGCTGATGTGACTGTCACTCAAAAGGGCATTTCCCACTGATCTTTTACCCAGGCAGCGGAGTAATGCTCAACACTGACGTCCCATTCGGCACTGGGTAATATTAAATCTTAACTGAGAAAGGGCGCTAAGCCAGTAATTAACCGATGTTATGAGCACGTTTTCGTCATGGACAGCGAGTTTGGTAGCGCCTTCGAGTATGTATTCAGATGAAGGATGCTGGTAAAACGAAAGCATTTCTTCATTTTTATATGGGAAATCTCTATTAAATTTCTTAATGATTGACTGAATGCGAATATATTCCGCTGAAGAGAGAGGGAAATTCCGTTTAGCGGAGTAGTAGAGAGAAGCACTCATACCAGACCTTTGTTGTATGTAATATTGAATTGAACAAACCCGTCGTCAGAGATGAGTTTAAAACTCACGGTATTGTGCTGCGGTGCCATTTTCACCAACAGTGTTACTGTTGCGCAAGAAAAACGCCTTACTTCAGGATATTCAGACTCTCTTGCAATGACAGAATATCTTCCGGATTGCCTTTGCCTTCTGCGGTATTGGTAAAATAGTTGTAATCAAGATCAATCAGTTTCTGCAGTTTTGCTTCATAGTTCTCGGGATATTGAGTCTGCTCGATAGCCGGAAGTGTTTTAAAATGCTCCAGCACATCACCGAAGAAATCGGTCAATTTGCCGTTGCTGTTGTACTCCGCCATGGCTTTGGCAACGGTTTCTCTTCGCCATGCATATTCCTGATCATATGACTCTTCCCATGCCGCTCTTCTTTCATTTGTGGTGTAGAGACCGCTGTCGTCATAAGTAATGAGGGCGAGCTGATCGCGAGAAAGTCCGGCAAAAGGATTTTTTCCGTTTCCATTGACAAAATTTGTGGCATCCGAAGCTCTGGCTGAACGCTCGGGCTCGGATGAATTGGGAACTTCAGCGTTATAGAGCGAACGGTTAGCATCATAAACCGTTCCGGTGATCTGCTTGAGTAGGGTGGCGGCTTTTGCACCGAGTTCTTTTTTGCTAAGACCCGCATACTCAGCGTCCGCACGATTAGCGCTGTCGCTTAATTGCTGGGCCAGAGATGAAAATACAACGTTTGTTTTCGACTGGCTTACCTTGCTGCTGGTGGCATCGGCGGTGATTGACGAGCCAGAAGCGATTACCGTGCGTCGGCTATCTGTGACATGATTCTGCGAATTCCAGGTATTTCCAATCTGAGTAATCATGTCTGCATTCCTTTTGGCAGTATTTTAAACCGTTGTGTGAACAGGCTCTCAATTCATTTATATCGGACACTGAACGATAATCTTTATGCATGCTGGTACGACACCTACTGGATCAGGGAGGTGAGACCGGGAGAAATAAAACCTTAAAGATAACGTGGAAACCCGCCGATATCACTTAAGAGAGCTTTTTGATAGTTAAGTAATCCTTACTTCATTTTCATTGCAACTTAATGCTCATCACTGACATCGAGGGACTTATGATTCTTAAAAACATGCAAGTTGGAACACGTATGGGAGTCGGCTTCTCCCTGCTTTTATTCATGCTTGTTGTCATGGGTGGCAGCTCTTATTGGCTGACAATGAACACCGAGAGAAAAGTCGATGAAATCATTACCTGGCATCTGGTGAAGGAACGGTTAGTGAATGACTGGCTGAGGCTCGTCAGTAGTAATAATGGACTGGCGGTGGCTGCAATGAGCACAAGAGATTTAAAATTTCAGGATGAAGTTTTCAAAACAATGAAAAAGAATTCTGAGAAAATTAGTTCCTTACAAAAAGAGCTCACACCGTTACTGCGTCTGGCTACCGGTAAGCGGTTGCTTGAAAAAGTCATTGCATCAAGAGAGAAATATGTTTCACTGCGTGAAAATGGATTTAAGGTTGCCAGCGAAGGGAATCCTGAACTCACCAATTCTTTCATTGCAACGCAGTTTTATCCGGTCACAGAGGAATATATTAGCGCCCTCCAGGAACTTAAGTCGTTTCAGATGACTTTGATTGATAATTCATATATCGCCGTTCACGAGGAATCCTCTGCATCGAAGGCTATCATCCTTACCTTCATTTTATTGAGTATTTTATTGGGTATTGCGATCTCGTGGTATATCACTCGCAGTATTACACGTCCTTTAGCAGAGGCGGTTTCGGTTGCCAGTCGGGTTTCTGCCGGTGAGTTAACTGTTGATGTACAGGTTCATTCAAAAGATCAGCTAGGCAACCTGTTGTTCTCATTAAAAGAGATGATCGGTGGATTGAATACCACGGTAAATCGGGTAAGAAAAGGAGCAGAAAACATCTCCTATGCTGCCAATGAGATAAATGCGGGTAACCATGATCTGGCATCAAGGACTGAGGAGCAGGCCGCCAGCGTAGAAGAAACGGCCGCGACCCTGGAGCAACTGACCGCCACCATCAAAAGCACTGCTGAAAATTCCCGGAGCGTTAATCTTCTTTTCAATGAAGCGGGTGAAGTAATCAATAAGAACAGTAAATGTATGCATGATGTTGCATCAAGTATGCAGGATATTTATGCAGCGTCCGGGCAAATGAATGCGATTGTCTCCGCCATCGAGGGGATCGCATTCCAGACAAATATACTGGCTCTAAATGCGGCCGTTGAGGCCGCACGCGCAGGAGAACAAGGCCGTGGATTTGCCGTTGTGGCGGGAGAAGTGCGGACATTGGCACAGCGGAGTTCATCATCAGCAAAAGAGATCAGGGAGATAATCAGCGCATCTCTCAGTAAAATAGACTCATGCCGTGCATTAGTTGACGAAGCCGACGCAGGCATGAAAGATATTGTGTCGAATGTTGCCAGTGTCCAAAAACTCGTTGATGACATCACCAAAGCCAGCCTTGAGCAGAGTGATGGTATCCAGCAAATCAATTTAGCGATGGGACAAATCGATACCACAACACAACAAAACGCCGCGTTAGTGGAGGAATCATCCGCCGCCAGTACCTCTCTGCAGGAACAGGCGATTATGCTTGTTGATAGTGTGAAAGTTTTTGCTTGTCGTGATGAAGGGCAGATACCTTCTGTAAAAGAAAGAGACCTTATTCGACCGACAGACTCGTCTAAGAAACTCAATTCGGGTAACGCACTTGTGAGTGACAACTGGACTAATTTCTGACGTATACAGAGATGCAAAACTTGCCATTAAGGCTCCCGCCGTTACGGGAGCCTTAATGGTTACGCCTGTTTTTTACCTGCCAGTAGCTGACCAGTGATCTCGGCAACGCGTTGCCCCAGATGGGAGGCAGTGTTTAGATCGCTCTGAATTGGCGTTATCTCCGGTGATGCATCGTCAGACTGGGCCATCGCGCCGAGCCAACCGCCGATACGGTTTTTTTCGGCGGGGTTGGTGCTGGCAAACAGATCAAGTCCCACCCAAATCATGCCATGCTGGGCGGCAAAAAGTGCCATACCCATCAGCGTGTTGAGTTTATCACCGTGCATCGCGCCGGAATTTGTAAACCCGGCAGCGACTTTATTGCGCCATTTCATCGGCATCCACGCAGGGCGCGTAGCATCTTCCATGAATTTCTTCAGCCGTGCGGAGAGGGAGCCGTTATAGGTCGGTGAGCCAAAAATAATCGCATCGCAGGCTTCCAGCATTTCCCATGGCGATTCGTTTTCAGCAACAGGCACCATAATGGCTTTAGCACCTGACACACGCTCCACACCTTCTGCAACAGCCTGGGCTTGTTTTTGGGTGTGTCCGTAAACACTGTCATAGACAATTGCAATCTGCATGTTTTATTTCCTTTGTTTTATATCCAAAATGATCTGTTGTAAGTGAAATAAACGTGTAGAAGCAGAACAAATGAATAAGTCATTTCTCCGTTCTTCTAAAACGTAATATTTATTAAAACTCTAGAGTTAACACCCGGTGCCTGTATTTCCGTTGTGGGTCAACCCGAGGTGAGGGCGAGAAAACCACCGGTGGTTGCTGTAATACGAAGCTGTTTTAAAGGGGCATATTCCTGGGAGTGGTAAAAGGCACTGGCACTTTCTCTGTCAGGAAATTGAATAATGACGAGCACGGGCTCTGCACTCCCTTCTTCCGGCGCAAGAGTATGTGTAGAAAGAATTATTTTGCCGCCATGTTTTTGCACCAGCGGTGCGGCTTGTTTTCCATATTCAGCCATGAGTGCGGGATCAGTAACGGTAAAATTCCCGACAAGATATGCAGGTTGCTCATTAAGCATCTTATTCCTCTCCGGTATGACGTTGTAGTGAGTAACATCATAATGTAGAGTTAACGGTTCATTGCGGATGTTTAATCCCCTGGTTGTATCCTGTAGGGCTACAATAATCATGAGCATCAGAGACAATATTGAAGGCATTCCAGTATTCGTTGCGGCTGTTGAAGCGGGGAGTTTTTCCCGGGCGGCAGAGCAACTTGCGCTAAGTCGTTCGGCAGTTGGGAAGACGGTCGCCAGGCTTGAGGAGCGTTTAGGTGTGCGGCTCTTTCAAAGAACGACGCGCAGCCAGAGTCTTACTGAAGAAGGGGAAATCTATTATGAGCGCTGTCTCAAAGCATTGAACGAACTTCGTGCAGCTGAGGCACTTCTCGATAATGCACGACATGAAGTGAATGGCCGACTCAGGGTGACGATGCCTCTGCTCTTTGGCCGGTATTGTGTTGCGCCTGTTTTACTGGATCTGGCAGCAAAACATGAAAACCTGGAGCTTGATTTTCACTTTAGCGATCATAACGTTGACATTATTGAACAAGGTTTTGATCTGGCGATTCGTAACCATCGGCCGGGTTCCAGTCTTGCGCTTGATTCCGTTAAGCTGGTGACTCAGCAAAAAATTATATGCGCCTCGCCCGCGTATTTAAAACAGCATGGTTGCCCTGCAAGTCCCGCAGAATTACGTGACCACACCTCTTTAGTATTTTCATGGAAGGGGCATTTATATCCCTGGTCGTTTTTAAATGCCGATGGCTCACACATGGCGGTGCCGTTAACCTATCGGATGCAGTTCAATAGCTATGATGTTATCGCCGATGTGGTGGCGATGGGGCATGGTATTGCTTGCCTTCCGGACTGGTTAATTCGAAAACAGCTGAAAGAGGGGACGCTGGTGCAGATTTTACAAGACTATCCTTTGGTGGGGTTTGAGACCTATGCGGTGTGGCCTTCAGCAAACTTTCAGCCGTTGAAATTACGAACTACCCTTGCAGCGCTGCGCGAGAAACTGGTCTGGGTCAGTGATTTGAATATTGAACAATAAAAGACACTCCCCCGTGGGCACGAGGGAGTGGTCGATATTATTTACCTGCGAGTTCTTTACGGATGATCTCTGCACCCGCACTTAACGCATTCAGTTTGCCGTTCGCGACCCGGCGGGACAGGGGAGCCATGCCGCAGTTGGTTGACGGATAGAGTTTGTCGGCATCGACAAACTGCAATGCCTTGCGCAGCGTGTCAGCAACTTCTTCCGGCGTCTCAACGGTGTTAGTGGCCACATCGATAGCGCCAACCATTACTTTTTTACCGCGCACCAGTTCGAGCAGATCCATGGGCACGCGCGAGTTGTGGCATTCGAGCGAGATGATATCGATATTGGATGTTTGCAGTTTCGGAAACGCTTCTTCGTACTGACGCCACTCAGAACCCAGGGTCTTTTTCCAGTCAGTGTTGGCTTTGATGCCATACCCGTAGCAGATGTGGACCGCAGTCTCGCATTTGAGCCCTTCGATGGCTCTTTCTAATGCTGCGATCCCCCAGTCATTCACCTCATCAAAGAAGACGTTGAACGCGGGTTCGTCGAACTGAATGATGTCCACGCCTGCGGCTTCTAACTCTCGCGCTTCCTGGTTAAGAATTTTTGCGAATTCCCAGGCCAGTTTTTCACGACTTTTGTAGTGCGCGTCATAGAGCGTATCGATCATCGTCATCGGCCCCGGCAGCGCCCATTTGATCGGCTGCCTGGTGAGCTTACGCAGGAATTTGGCATCTTCTACAAAAACGGGTTTCTGGCGTGCTACGGCCCCGACAACGGTCGGCACACTGGCGTCATAGCGATTACGAATTTTAACGGTTTCACGTTTCTCAAAATCCACACCGCTAAGGTGTTCGATAAAGGTCGTGACAAAGTGTTGGCGCGTTTGCTCGCCGTCGCTGACGATATCAATACCTGCACGGAGCTGATCAAACAGGGCCAGACTCAGCGCATCTTTTTTCCCTTCGATGAGCTCGTCATTCTGTAATTTCCACGGTGACCAAAGCTTTTCGGGCTCAGCGAGCCAGGACGGTTTCGGCAGGCTGCCAGCAGTCGATGTGGGGAGCAATGTTTTCATAGCAGGTGACCTTATATTTTTTTAGTGAATCAAAGCGCGTACTGAGCAGACCATTGCTCAAGAATATGTTTGTACGGCTTGATGAAATGCTGTTCGGTGAATTTCCCTTGCTCGATGGCTAACTGGCTACGCTCTTCCCGGTCATAAACAATTTTAGTTAATGAGTGATCCTGGTGACTCAGGTTAGGCTGGTAGTATTGGCCCGCTGCCGAGTTGGCATTGTAGATCTCAGGGCGATAGATCTTCTGGAACGTCTCCATCGTGCTGATCGTACTGATGAGTTCAAGATTGGTGTAATCACTCAGCAGGGAGCCAACGTAGAAGAACGCCAATGGCGCAACGCTGTTTTTAGGCATGAAATAGCGCACCTGTAATCCCATTTTTTTGAAGTAGTCTTCAGTCAGGGACGTGCCATTTTGCTGATATTCGATACCTAATACCGGATGCTGATTGCCTGTCTGGTGGTAGGTGTTTTTGTTGGATACACTCAGGCAGATTACCGGTGGCTTTTTAAAATTCGCTTTGAACGTATCTGAATGGATGAAGTGTTTGAAGATGTTGCCATGCAGACCGCCGAAATCATCCGGAATTGTGAATTCAGTCCGATCTTTGTTGTGCGCGGGCAGTAACACGCTGAAGTCATAATCACGCACGTAGGATGAGAAGTTATTCCCGACGATGCCTTCAATGCGTTCGTTTGTTTGTTTGTCGAGAATATTGGTTTTCAATATTTCAATAGCGGGGAAGGTGGTGGTATGACCTTCATCACCGATAGTCATTTCGGCAGAAATGATGTCGAGTTGAACGGAGTAGCGGTCACTTTTTGGGTTATCCCACTGCGCTAATGTATTAAAACGATTGTCAATCATCGCCAGCGTGTTGCGCAGATTCTCCTGACGGTTCTGTCCCCTGGCTAAATTAGCAAAATTGGTCGTAATGCGCGTATTTTCCGAAGGGTTATAGTTTTCATCAAACGTGCTGCTTTTAATAGTAAAGGTGAAATTTTTAGTCATCGCTATTCATATCCTAAGTTCTGACAGGAAAACTGAATGTGCTTCAGGAGCGTCCCGCCATGACAGGATTTTACGTTCCGCAGTCTTCGTGTTATCAATAAGTTAATAATGCGTATTTTATGCCAGAGCCCGTGGATGAGAGAAAGCGACTTAATTTCAATGCATCATGAGCTATCTTCATGATCGGGGTAAAACCGGAGAAACGTTCATAAAGGTTCTAAGCGACCTTTAACGTTCAGGTCGGTATTGAGTCAGCCCGCTGGTCAAATGTTACCAGTGGCAATTGTGCCTTTCATAGTTGAGGAATATTTTGAGTAATAACACCCCTCTTTATCCGCAACAGTTGACGGTCGCTCAGGCCCTCGAACTGGCGAATGCACACTGGAATGCGGGTCAGGCAGCACAGGCAGAGCAACTTTGTCTGCGTGTGCTGCAGGTTGCGCCTTCGCAGCCCGATGCTCTCAATCTTTTAGGATTGATGATGCATGCATACGGCAAGATGGATCTGGCTCTCGACTATATACGCAGAGCCTGCCAGTCGCCGGGGGCACCAGCGATAGTATTCAGCAATCTGGCTGAGCTTTGCCGCCAGAAGGGTTTACTGCTGGACGCCGAACAAGCCGCCCGTCGGGCACTGGAAAAAGAACCAGAACTTGTCGTGGCATGGAATAACCTTGGGATCATTTTACAGGAGGCCGGAAAATTCAATGCCAGCCTCGAGTGCCTGCAATACGTTGCATCACGACAACCGGATAATGCCGAGGTCCATAACAATCTGGCCAATACATGGAAGCGACTGGGCGACATGCAACGTGCGCAGGAAAGTTATCAGCGTGCTCTGGCATTGCGTCCAGATTACGCGGAGGTTTACAGCAATCTCGCCCCATTGTTAAGTGGCCTGGGCCGTATTGATGAGGCCGCGGCTTCTGCCAGGCAGGCGATAGATATCAACCCGCAACTGGCTGATGCGTACTTAAACCTGGCGGATATCGAGCTGTCTCGTATGCGCTACGCTGAAGCGCTGCACTGGGTTAATGCGCTACTTGCGTTTTCGCCACAACACCCAGGGGCGCTCATTGCACTCGCCCAAATCATGATGATTAACGAGCGTTATGAAGAGGCCGCTGACTGCGCTCGCAGGGCACTGTCCATCGCACCGGGCAGCGCAAATGCGCATAAGATCCTCGGTAAAGCGCTTACAGGCGCTTGGGCAGTATGAAGAAGCTGAAAAGACTTATCATTAAGGCGGCCGCCTTGCCCGGCACGATCGCGGAAGAAGCCCTGATTGCACGTGCTGTTTTACTGATGGAAATGGGCGATAAAGAGGCAGCGACGGCGGCGCTTTGAAGAGCGCATTGCAACGTTTCCCCGCTTCCCCGCAGATAATCGCAGCACGTTGTGACAATAAATTCTATCGCGCTGGTGACCCTGACATTGAGATCATGGAAAACGCATTGGTCCGTGAACCGGCTCTCCCGGTTGAATGAAAGAATGACGCTGCATTTTTCACTTGGCAAAGCATGGTCTGGATACGTCAGCGATTCCGATCGCGCATTTTTCCATTTGAATAAAGGCAATGCGTTTAAACGCGCCTCTTTTCATTACGATGCCGCACAAACCAGCGCGTGGGTGAACAAAATTGCCGCGGATTTTCACGCCGGAATTGATGGCACAGTTCAGCAACGCGGGTACGGCTGCTGAACGGTCTGTCTTTGTTGTCGGAATGCCCCGTTCCGGCACAACTCTGATTGAGCAGATTCTGGCCTCACATCCTGACGGTTTACGGTGCGGGCGAGCTGCGAGCGCTGGACAGAGCGGTGTCACGCGCAGGTCGCTTCCCCGATGATGTACCCCACTGGGGCAATGCTGACTTTGCTCGTATTGGTACAGACTACCTGGAGCAGGTGAGTCACCTGGCACCGGATGCATTGCGTGTGATTGACAAGCTACCTGGCAAACTTCCTCTATGCCGGATTGATTCCACTACTGTTGCCAGGTGCACGGATCATCCATTGCCGCCGTGATCCTGTTGATACGTGCTTATCCTGTTACAGCAAACATTTCGCGGGTGAGCAATTATTTACCTATCAACTGGATGAGCTGGGCCAGTTCTACCGTGCTTATGAGGCCTTAATGGCACATTTTCGCCAGCTACTGCCGGCTGATAGCTTCATTGAAGTCGACTATGAAGCGGTGGTTGATGACCTTGAAGGGCAAGCGCGGCGTCTGATTGATTTCATCAGTCTACCGTGGGATGAGGCCTGCCTGACCTTCCACAAAACTCGGCGTATCGTGCGCACGGCCAGCGTGTCTCAGGTTCGTCAACCGATTTACACCTCCTCTATGGGACGCTGGCAACGGCATGCGGCGAACCTCGCCCCCTTGTTGGATGCACTGGGCATGGAGCAGAAATGAACGCAGCAGCAGACCCTCAGGTCATTTTCCAGCAGGTTGACGAGCTCCTGAAAGCGGACCGCTGGGCGGAGGCTGAAATGATTTTAAATCAAGCGCTTGCCTCCGGAACCGGTCCTATTCCTTTGTGGCGTCAGTTGTATGTCGCGTTTCGCCAGCAAGGAAAGATAACCGGTGCGACTCAGGTGCTGGAGATGATCGTGCAGGCCACACCGGGCGACCTTAATGCGCGATTCGACCTGGCAGAGATGCTGTTAATGCAGGGCGAATTCACGCGGGGCTGGCGCGAATATCGATTCCGTTACAGGCAGGATCACACCCGTATGTTTGAGCGCCATATACGGCAGCCGCGCTGGGAAGGGCAGTTAATTAAAGGAAAGACTCTGCTCATCCACGATGAGCAAGGTTATGGCGATACCTTTCAGTTCCTTAGATTGGTGGAGCAGGCACAAGCGCGCAGTGGTGCCCATGTGGTGCTGGAGGTGAACGAGGAGGCCTACAACCTGGCGCGTGGGGTCAGTGGTTATCACCAGCTGATGATGCGAGGAACGCTGCCACCACCGTTTGATTTTCACTGCGAACTGATGAGTTTGCCTGCGGCTCTTGGTTTACAGCTGTCAGATTTACCTGGACGAATACCCTATCTTTTCGCCGATCCTGCGCGAGTGGAGAAATGGCGAGCGCGGCTGGCTAATCTGCCACGCCCGTTAGTAGGGCTGGTGTGGGCCGGTCGTCCCACCCACGCTAACGACAAGCGCCGCTCGCTGGCGCTCGCCGACCTGGCTCAGTTGGCACAGGAAGGCATCACCTTCCTCGCGTTGCAGAAAGGACCGGCGGCAGAGCAGGCCGTTACGCCACCACCAGGCATGTCGCTACTTTCGCTAAGTGATGAAATTAACGACTTTGATGACACTGCCGCCATCCTGAGTGTGATCGATACGCTGGTCTCAGTGGACTCGTCTCCGGTTCATCTGGCCGGAGCACTCGGATGCCCTGCCTGGGTGCTAATCCCTTTTCAGCATGACTGGCGATGGTTACAACAGCGTGATGACTCTCCCTGGTATCCCGGCATGCGACTCTTTCGGCAGTCTGCGCCAGGTGAGTGGGCAGAGACGTTGCAAAGCATCACTATCTCTTTGAAAGAGTTGAAAAATAATTTTCATTGATACCTGGGGCGTTCAGTTTACTGAACGTTCTGCTGAAGAAGAGATTTTTACTGCCGATAAGTAAAGATTAAGGCTGGTTACACTATGTTAATATTTTTCGATTTGGCACAACAAACCGCTAACAGCGCTGTTTATATAATGCTATAAGTTAATTCTTATAAATAATGTTAATGCGGGTTGAGAAATGTCAAAAAATATTACAAATCCCACTGCGATTGACAGGCGCAAAGTACTCGGCCTTTCAATAGGGTCTGCACTTGCTTTGTTGCCTGTTGCAGACGCTTATGCCTGTCTGTCTATTGGTAATAATACAACGCTCTTTGGCACGACCGACTGTGTCGTCTGGTCTGGCGGTAATTTCCAGATAACCAATACCGGGAGCCTCAGTTCCATGAGCACCCCAGCCTTAACCGCAACTTCCTCGGCAGGAACATTGACCAATAATGGATTGCTTTCCGGGTCTTTGGGTGCAGGTGTGGAGAACTCGGCTAACGCACTTATTGTCCAGAATAACGCCAGGATCATCAGTGATACCATCGGGCTCAGTAATAACGGAACCCTTGTATCGCTGAGCAATAATGTCGGAGGAACGATTTCCGGTTCAATTGCGGGGATTCAGAACAATAGCGTTATCACGTCACTCAATAATAACAATATTATCTCCGGCGGCGTGGGTATCAGTAATGCTGGAAGTGTGGGCACTCTGGTCAATGCGGGTTCTATTGCCGGAACCACAAAGGGCATTTACAACTCGGGTGCTATCACCAACTTATCCAACAGCGGCTCTATTTCTGGCTCGACGTATGGCATCCACTCTGATAATGGCAGCCAGCTCCTCTCTCTGCAAAATACCAGCACAGGCGTTATTACAGGCGGGGATGGGGTGCTGATAGGCAATCTGACCCCCTCTGGTACGATCACCGTCAACACGCTGACCAATGCTGGCCTGATTGTGGGGACGACGGGCGTCGCGGTGGGTACCAGTACCAACGGGACTATCGGTAGCCTTAATAACTCCGGGACCATCAGCGGCGCTCAGGGGGGTGTGGGCAATGCCGGCACCATCAGCTCTCTGGTCAACAGCGGTACTCTCTCCAGCAGCGGTTATGCGCTTTATAATGCAGGCACCGGAACCATCGGGGCCATTACCAATAGCGGCCTGATAGCCGGCACAGTCTACAATGGTTCAGTCAGGAGCTTTGTCATCAACGGCAGCAGCGATGCGACCTTCGGTACCCTGACTGGCGTCAGCGGCGGCACCGGCAGCGCCGATATCGGAAATATCTACAGCACCAGTGCCGATGTGTATTTCGCTTCCGGCAATCTGCTGCTCAACGACAATATCTACACCGGTAACTATACCGCGAACAACTCAGGCGCGACGTTACAGGTCAATAACATCCTCAGCATCACGGGTAAATACGCCCAGGGCGCATCTGGAGCACTGGTAGTGGGTGTGGGCGATGCCGCAGTGAGCAATGGCATTTCGACCGATACCGGCTATGGACGTTTGATTGTCAGTGGTGCCGCGACCATCGACAGCGGTTCAACGGTTGCGCTCAGGTCGCTCAATACCTACCGTTTTGCCGCGGGCCAGCGCTATGTGGTTATCACCGCCGCCCAAAATGGCACGAATTACAATGCCAGCACGTTAAATTACCTGACATCCGCCTATGATGGAGTGACCAGTGGCTCTGTGGTCAACAGTGGCAACACAAGCAGTCTGGTGGTTTCGCTGGCTAACAAGGCGTCAGATCCGGGTACGCCTGGAGGGGGAGACACCCCGGTCACCCCGGGCTTTGCGACGACGGGCAATGCGATATCGTCGCTGAACGGGTTGAAACAGTACTCCGGCATTGCCCCGGGGCTGCTCGATCTCTACAACGCCTCACTGGCCATTGACTCCACCCGTGAAGCAAACAAAGCGGGTGAACAGCTCTCCCCGGTACAGAACAGCAGCGCCAGCAATGTGGCCTCCGTGGCGACCTTTGACGCTGTCGGCGTGGTTGGTCAGCGCGTGGATGCAGTGCGTCTGGCGCAGAGACAGGGCACGAGCGGAGTGGCAACCGGTGATGATCCTACCGACTGGGCAGCATGGGGGCAGGTGTTTGGCGGACATGCTAACCAGGGCATGGTCGATGATGTCAGTGGTTATAAAGCGAATTACAGCGGACTGGTGCTCGGTGTTGATCGGGCTCTCAGCGACGCCTGGCAGGCCGGTGCTGCACTGACGTACAGTTACACCTCGATCCATGGCGAAGATAATCTTTCCGGTAACAAGACGGGGGTCGATTCCTACGGTCTGATTGGTTATGCCAGTTACACCGGTGAGCCGTGGTACGTAAACCTTTCCGCAAGCGTCACTCAGCAACGTTACGACACGACGCGTAAGGTGGATATGACCGGATACTCCGATTCTGCCCGGGGCAAGTTTAACGGTCAGCAGTATGTCACTAAAGCGGAGTTCGGCTATCCGCTGGCCGTGGCAGACACCACCACGCTGACGCCGCTGGCCAACCTGAGCTACAGCTATCAGACGCTTGATAGTTACAAAGAAAGTAGCGGCAACGGTTCAGCGCTTTCAGTGGAGAGCAGCCACAATAATGCGCTGCGTAGTGGCCTGGGCGCGAAACTGGAGAAATCATTCCAGACCGGTATGGGTGATGTCGTTCCTTACGTGCAGGCCATGTGGACCCATCAGTATAATCCGCAGCGCAGTTCCACTTCTGCGAGCTACATTGCGGATACGGTTGGTGAAACCAGCTTCACAACCTATGGTGCTTCGCCTGTTGAAGACACCGCCGATCTTTCTCTGGGGGCGACGGTGCTGAATTCGGACACGCTCAGTGTGACCGCACGTTACAACGTGCAGCTCGGTGAACAGTACCAGGGCCAGACCGTGAGCCTGCAGGTTCGTAAGCGGTTCTGATTTCTTCTACGTCGCTTACCGCTCCTGAACATCTCAGGAGCGGTTCTTCATGTTGTCACATCCGCAATCTCATCGACCACGCGTAAAAATCAAACGTTCACGTAATGACTGCTGAAGCATTTATTTACATAGCGATGAATCATTAAGGCAGGCGGGTCTCCAACTGGCGGCACGTTTTCCGCGCCAAACCAGACGGGGTTAGCCGGACAGACGGAACCACAGATATAAGCCGGTATGCCTGCGAACACACCCGCAACAGGGCGATGCACGTGTCCGCTCGAAATGGCAAGCAATGTTGCCCGCGTATTTTTGATAAGTATTTCGAGTTTATCCAGGCCTCTGCACATTGTGTCATCCAGAGTGGGAATGCCGGAGGTGAAGACATGATGATGCAAAAACAGTAGCGTTGGAGAATTCCCGGCATTGTTAAGCTCTTTTTCCAGCCAGTCCAGATGTTCAGTCACGCTACCGTAATCCTGCGAGTCAACCGTCGAATCCAGACCAATCAGCCGCAGACCGTCGATGTGATCAACAGCGTGCAGGGCGCCATCGGGTGTATTCTTCGACCACCTGTTCTCGCCCCATACTGAAAGCATCAGGCGTCGATCGTCTGAATTACCTGGCAGAATCAATGAAGGATAAGGTCGCTGACAGAGCCGTTCCGCTATCTGTTCATAGCCTTCATGCCAATGGCCATCTGTTAAATCACCGGAAAGCACCAGCACGTCAGGTTGCAGATGCGCAAGCCATTTGAGCACCTTGTCAAATCGATCCAGGTGATTGTTTTCAGGCGAAGCGTGAATATCAGACACCTGCGCTATCAGCATAAAGACGTCCTTATGATTGCAGAGGGACAACAGTCAGTGACTCAGTGTAGACCGAAGGGCATGACTGCTAACAATAGATATTGCAATCACCCTGGCGGTTTTACTCCGCGCACTGGGTTGATGCACCTGGGCACCTTAATCTTCGGCATCCTGGTGAACCTCAAACCCGCTCTTTACCCTATGCTCATCAGCAGATCCAGGTTTTGCACGGCGGCTCCCGACGCTCCCTTGCCGAGGTTATCGAAGACCGCCGTCAGCAAGACCTGCCCGGTTTCAGGATTTGAATAGACGCCAAGTTCCATGTCATTCGTGTTATTCAAATGCTCGGGGTTAATGCGCTCTGCATCGGCAGCAGTTTGCAATCCCAGCACCTTCACGTGTCTGCTGTACATATAGTGCTGTGCAAGACAGGCATGAATCGAGGAAGCACTGGCATTCCGGGAGAGCAGGCGCACCTGCAATGGCACACTCAACACGATTCCCTGGCGGTACGCGCCATACGCAGGAATGAAAAAAGGCGGTGACGTGAGTTTTGCGTAGTGGGCTATTTCAGGCACATGCTTGTGCTTCAGGCCCAAACCATAGACCTGAAAAGCAGGCGCAGCCTCTATCGTATTGCCTTCGTAAAGTTCAACAGCCGTACGTCCACCGCCCGAGTAGCCGGATACGGCATGAATTGAGACGGGATAATCCGCAGGTATCAGCCCTGCGTTCACCAGCGGGTGCAGAAGACCGATAGCCCCCGTTGGGTAACAGCCTGGATTAGTGACGCGTTTTGAGGTTCTGATCCGCTCGGGTTGTGCCGCATCCAGCTCGGGAAAACCATATGTCCAGCCAGGTGTTACACGGTGCGCAGAACTGGCATCAATCATGCGCACTGCCGGGTTTTCCAGCATGGCGACCGACTCACGCGCGGCCTCATCGGGCAGACACAGAATCGCGATGTCACAGCTGTTGAGCATCTCGGCCCGAAGGCGCGCATCTTTACGTTGCGAATTCGGTAGGGTCATGAGCGTAATGTCTGAGCGGTTGCGTAGGCGATCGTGGATTTGTAAGCCGGTTGTGCCCTGGTCGCCATCAATAAATACGTGAGCCATCGTTATTTCCTGGAAGCGGTTGGAATTTGATAACAATGATGGTGTGCCAGGTTTAACTGTGGGTAAAGTTGAATTATCTTAACATCAAATTCAGTTTTTCTGAGGTTAACCCATGCGAGAGATCAACCTTGATCAGTTGCGAACACTGATTACGATTGCTGATACCGCCTCTTTTAGTGAAGCGGCCCTGCGACTTCACTTGTCGCCACCGACGGTCAGCTTGCATATTTCCGAACTTGAAAACCGTTTGGGCGCTAAATTACTTTCACGTACCCGGGGTAAAATCAGACCAACGGCGATTGGCGAAAATCTGGTCGCACATGCACGCCGGTTACTCGCTGATGCAGCCTATGTCCTGGATGATATCGCCCGCCAGGCAAAGGGGTTGACCGGGCAAGTCAGGTTCGGTGCATCAACGGGGGCTATCGCCAATTTGCTGCCTCGTGCGATTGAAAAGCTCGCGCAGTCCCATCCAAATGTTGATGTCCAAATTACGGTCCTCACCTCGCAACAAACTCTTGAGCAGCTGAAATCGGGATCGCTTGATATGGGTATCGTGGCACTTCCACAGCCCCGCAGTGCAGGTCTGTGCATTGAGGCCTGGCGTCGTGATCCCGTTATGGCTTTCCTGCCTGCAAGTTGGGAAGTCCCGGACGTTGTCACGCCAGAATGGATCATTGAGAAGCCGCTGATTATGAATGGCTCAGGCACTCACTTATCACAGCTGACCAGCGGCTGGTTTTCCGGTACGGGGCATCGGCCCACACCGCGTATTACGCTCGACTACAACGATGCGATAAAAAGTCTGGTCGGGGCAGGGTACGGGGCCACATTGTTGCCTCTGGAGTCGGGCACGCCAGCATCTCACCAGGATCGTACCCTTGTTCGTCCCTTAGCACCTGCGTTATGGCGGGAATTAGGGCTGGCCTGGCGGGAGAGTGATAACGAGCTGTCAACACGGCACTTGCTTTCGGTACTGCGGGATTTAAAGCTGGAGTGAATTTATAAGGAACAAGTCATAGACCAGATGTATGGCATGAGATATCTTATCGGGGATCTTTTAACGGGTATAAACAATAAATAATTCAGGAACATAGAATGCTGCGCAAGCTGTTATTGGCTTTATCCATCGCCTCTGTCGGAAACTACGGTTATTCGTTTTATACTGTCATGGCTGATTTGCCGTTTACGTATCAATTTCAAAATGTATTTACAGCGGTCATGTGTCTGCTTTTTGCATTTTTATTGTTTGCATCAAAAAATGAAGAAATTACAGGGCTGTTAAATCGTTATTACACACTTTTTAACAGGGGGGGAATCGTCGGGAAATATAACTGGCCCATGCTGTTCAGTTTTATGTTTGTCGCTTATGCTCATTATTATTTATCATCGCTGGCATTTAAACTGTGCTTCGATATCATGACAAGGTTTACTCATGTGTATGAGTACCTGACAGTTGATCATATTACATACATATTCTTTGGTGCTAACTGCCTGTTCTTCTTAGTCTATTCAGTACCAGTAGTAAAAACTCTTCGCTATTTGAAAAGAGGTGTCACTGCGTATTCTGATGAAAATCAGGGGGAGGCGTGACACGAGTTGAGTACATCACTGCATTACAAAATATTTTAAACACACACGCGAAAAATGCCCTTGTTCAAATCGACCGCATTAAAAACGCGCTTCCATCTAACGCTCAGGCTGTTGAAGTTGGCATCTATCCCTGGCAAGATGGGGAAGGTTTTTTTGATGTTATGATTCATCTTTGTGGCCCTGATTTGAGCATTTTGAATAAAGCTATGGAGCCTTACCGTATCTTATTTGAAGTGAAATTCGTTAACGGTAAACCTGAACCCGACGTGCCAATGTTCGATCCTTATGATGTTTCGTTTTCGGTCAATGATATTATTGTCGACGTAGGAATCAACTGGGTTAAACAGCTTTGGGCATTGTCAGGCGGTGTGGGTATCCCGGCGTATGTCTTTGGTGATGAGTGTTCATCATCTCAAGGGCGTATTTTGCTTAATACCGGGAATGAATAATGAAAATGAACAACCTGATTACGCTTGTCTGGCCCCATAACGCTACCGCAAGACTCTTCCGCCTCGCATCCGCACAAATAATCATCCAGACTTAAGCAAAGACATGGTCTGCGCAGACGTTGTGCTTTACACTGCGCGCTGCAAAAATTTGTGTAGATAAACGATTAATCAGGCGGTAATGGCGATGAACGGAACAATCACTACGTGGTTTAAAGATAAAGGTTTTGGATTTATCAAAGATGAGAACGGCGACAACCGCTATTTTCACGTGATTAAAGTCGCCAATCCGGACCTGATCAAAAAAGATGCGGCGGTGACCTTTGAGCCGACGACGAACAATAAGGGTTTGTCCGCGTATGCGGTAAAAGTCATTCCGGAAAGCAAGAACATCTTTATCGCGGGCGAGCGTATCAAGCTTGCATCGATCAAGTCTTACGTCGTTTTCAGCGAAGAAGTCCCTGCTGATAGCCGTATTGATAAAGAAAATGCCGTGCTGTCAGTAGGAATGCTGCTTAATAACATCAAACCGAAATCCAGCATCAAGCCGGGTGAAATGCGTTCGTTGAAAAAATTGGCTATCACAACCTTTCAGGGCACAACGCTCATCTTCACTGAAGATGAAATTGATGTGGAAGCCACAGTGAAGATGCTCAAGGTGTAAACCATAGCCTATCAGGCCGGGTTTCCCCGGCCTTTGATCAGCGCGTGACATGCACCTCAGGGGTGGAGTGACTGATGAAGCGGCCACCTGACGCTCGTTCAAGCTGTGCGGCCAGCTGCAGTAACAGACCATCGTTACCCTGGCGCGTCTGGAAATGCATCCCCAGCGGCAGACCCGACTCCTGCCAGGCCAGTGGTAGAGAGATGCCCGGCGTGCCGGTCAGACTGGCAAGTGGGGTGTAGGAAAAGATATCCCATAAAGAATAAAACCAATCCATTACGTTCGGGTTATCACTGAGTGTCAGGTACTTTTTCTCGCCAAGCAGTGGTGTAGGCCTGGAGAAAGTTGGAGTCAGAATCAGATCCCATGACTGGAAAAACTGTCCGAGACTGCGCGAGATACGGTTAAACGCATCCTGCATCTTCCAGCGCTCGCTGTAAGACATATCAATCCCTTTTTGCCAGATACGGATGTTGATTGGCTCAATCAGATCTTCCGGCGGGGCACTGAGCTGGTTTTTCTCCAGCAACCGTTGAATAAATTGCGCGAAATTACTGATGTAGCAGGTCGTCTGCGCCGAGAATGCCTCTTCAAAGTCGATATCTGGCGTCATCCATTCCACCTGATGGCCCATCTCTTCCAGCAGACGGGTGGTTTTCTCTAGTTCACTGACAATATGCGGTGTTGAACGGTATTCTCCCCACTCGTGTGAGACAGCAATGCGCAGCGGGGCTGGGTCGCGGGTAATCATTTCGCAGCAGGTTTCGCCCGGTTGCCAGTAGGGCATAAATTCCCCCGGTGCGCCGCCCCGGCAACTGTCGACAAACAGTGCGGTGTCGCGCACGCTCCGGCTGACGCAGCCCTGGGTAGAAACGTAACCCGTGATATCCGACAACGCCGGGCCAATGGAAAACACTCCCCGACTGCTTTTAAGACCGACCAGGCCGTTCGAACCAGCGGGAATACGAATCGAACCACCACCATCTGTAGCGTGGGCGAGGGGCAAGATCCCAGCGGCAACCGATGCACTGGCGCCTGCTGACGAACCGAAGGTGGTGTAGTCGGTATTCCACGGACTGCGGGTGACATAGATGTCCGGGTTTTCCGCTGAGCCACACACACCAAATTCCGGTGTGGTCGAGCGCCCGATAATGTTCAGCCCCGCCTGACGGATCTGGCTCGTCAGAAACGCATCTTCTTTCGGACGGTTGCCGCGCATAAATTTCGACCCTTGTTCCTGACGGCGATTTTTTACCCCTGGTCCCAAATCTTTGATCAGAAACGGCACTCCCTTAAAGGGACCGTTAATGTTAGTGCCGTCAATTTGGGGATGAGCGATGGCATCTTCGAACAGCTCAACCACTGAGCTAATGTGTGGGTTAATTTTTTGCGTGGCTGCCCGCGCTTGTTCCGCCAGCTCTGTTGCGGTGACCTCACCGCGTCTGACCAGTTCGGCCAGTGCGGTCGCATCACTGTTACTCCACTCCTGCCAGCTCATGATTGTTTTCATTGTGATTTCTCCTTCGCAAAATGGATGGCATCGGCGTTTATGCGTTTACGGCCTGGACTACGATGGGGTACACGTTCCTTAAGCAGCAACGTGGAGACCAGGCAGAGAATATTGGCAGCAATCAGGTAATAACCAGGGGAAACCGGGTCACCGGTCCATTTAATCAGCCATGAAAAGACGATTTGCGCAGTCCCCCCGAACAGGGTAATGCCAAACGCAAAAGCGATGGAAAAACCGGTCGAGCGGATATAGCGCGGGAAATTTTCACACAAGACCACCAGCACGCCAGAGCCGCTGATGCATTGCAGGGCCGCAAACACCGTGATGACTGCAAAGAACACACCTTCGGTACGCCAGCTATTGATCATTTCAAGGCCGGGTAACAGCAAAAGCAACAGGATCACGCGGGGCGCAATGATGGTCATTTTTCGCCCAAACTTATCTGCCATCCAGCCGCCGACCAGCGAGAAGAGCACCACACATACGCCAATCAGAATGGTGGACGCCATCGCCGTACCGGGGGCAAACTGCAGCTCTTTGAGGGCATAAGTAGTCATGTAATTCAGGAAATACTGGGTAATAGTGCTCCCTGAGAGAATGAAAATGCCGACCAGCACTAACCCGCGGTAGTTTTTCATCACTTCCCCCAGCAGACTGCCGGTGGATTCGCTGGCTGCGGAGTTTTCAGCAGTGAAGGTTTCGTTAAGGTTGTGGCGCAGGTAAATTGCAATCGGCAGGATGATCAGACCGAACGCAAAGGGCACACGCCAGCCCCAGGAGGAGAGTTGCTCTGGCGTCAGGAACACCGTCAACGTATAACCAATGACCCCAGCACTGATGCCTGCTAAACCTTGTGCCACAATCTGCCAACTGGTGTAAAACGCCCGTTTACCTTCCGGGGCGGCTTCCATGATGAAGGTGGTTGCCGGACCCGCTTCGCCTCCCCACGCCAGCCCTTGTAACATACGTACAATCACCAGCAGTACAGGAGCGGCCATGCCGATAGTTTCGTATCCTGGCAGGAAGACCAGTCCACCTGTACCTATGGTCATAAAGACCATGGTCAATAGCATGGCGGGCTTGCGTCCGACCCGGTCTGCATAACTACCAATAAATATCGCACCGAGTGGCCGTACAATAAAACCAATACCAAAAACAGAGACCGATAATAAAAGACTGGTAAAAGGATTGTCTGATGGGAAGAAAATATTACCGATCATAACGGCAAAGGTGGCATAGGCACTAAAATCAAAAAACTCAACCGCCGCACCGAGTACAACAGCAAGCACTTCTTTGCGCGAAGCTTTAGGCTTTGATGCGTCGTGATTTATCTCAGTTGTCATCGTAAGGTCTTCCTCAATGTATTCAGTCGTGGTGAAACGTGAAAAGACATTGCAGACATATAGCAAGTGGCGACAGGGTTCACTATCACCATTTCGCGGGTGCAGTGTTTAAAAAATGTATGCACTCCACATCGGCAGATCGAATAAGAAAATAATATGAATGAACATAAATTATTGTTTATATTGATTTGTTTATATTTTCATGAAAATTAATAAATATATCTCGGGCACACGCTATGTAATGAGTGCACTTAAAATGTGCTTCTGACGTTAATTAAAAACATTAGAGTTTAACCGTATGCCCTCTTATTTCGCCATCCTCCGGTTAATAACTAAACTATCTCGCACGGATCTGCACACTAATGGCGCAGCCTGCTATTTTATTGTGCATGAATTACCCGTATGGTTGAGTTGTTGATAATCCGGCTGGGCTGTAGCAGATTAAATTCATCAGCGCGGGAGAAAACAGGAGGACAGATGCAATTACGCGCACTGAAATATTTTAGCCAGGTCGCAAAGTCGTCCTCTTTCCGTGATGCCGCCGAGAAGCTGTTTGTGGCCCCTGGTGCTGTCACCCGCCAGATCGATTTGCTGGAACACTATTATGGCGCAGCTCTGATTGAACGCGGTCCACGCGGTATCAGACTGACCCGTGAAGGTGAGTATCTGGCGCAGGCTGTGGATGCGACCCTGCGGGAACTGGAATCGGTCAAAACCCGCATAGCTGCAAGGCAAAGTGTGGTATCCGGTACGGTGAAAGTGTGCGCCGCCGAGAGCCTGATTACGCTCTTTATCGCGCCGGTGATTGAGGATTTTGGTCTGCAGCATCCGGGTGTTGCCTTTGAAATCGACACCGGCAGTGCGCCACACATTGCGGAACAACTTATCTCCGGACAGGTAGATCTCGCGCTTGCGTTTTACACCCCCGTGAGTGCTGAGATCCAGGTGACCCATAGTTGCCAGCTTGAGCATAAAGTGTTGATGGCGGCACATCATCCGTTGGCCGGAAAACGGCAGCTCACGTTAAAAGAGATTGAAGCGCACCCCATCGCCATTCCCCCGGCAAATTACGCCGTTCGTCAGTTACTGGAATCCGCTGCCCGGCGGGAAGGCGTTCATTTCGATATGCGCTTTATTACCAGTTCTATGGAAGTACAGAAGACGCTGGCCTTGCAGGGGAAAACGTTGCTGCTTTTACCACAGCTAAATGTGAGCAATGTAGAAGCTTCATCATTGTTTGTTGCCGTTCCTCTGGCCGATCCGCTGATGGGGAAGGTGAAGGTCGATCTCTGTCTTCCGCGTCAGCGTACACTGTCAATGGCCACGCGACTGTTCCATGATCTGCTTGCACAACGGATTGAGGGGCAGAACACCTCCGCACAATAAAGTCATAGGGTAGGAGTAAAGGGATCCGCTATGCTTTTTGGGTCTTCATAAGGAATGAAACCATGCTTACCGAAAAGCGTTACTGCCTCCATGAAATACCGGCTCCTCAGACGTACACAGATGTTGTTTCTCCCGTTCTCCCTGATGATACTCTGACCGCTCGCTTGCAAAAAATTGTGCATGCCATGAAGCAGGCGGGTCTGTCCCATCTGGTGATTTACGCTGATAAAGAACACGGCGCTAATTTTGAATATCTCGCCGGGTTTATCCCGAGGTTTGAGGAAGCGCTACTGGTCGTTGATGCGTGCGGCAAGCTAACCTACATCATGGGTAATGAGAACCTGAAACTGGTGCCTCATGCCCGAAATCCGGGCAAATGTCTCCATACCCCACTGTTTTCGCTGCCCAATCAGCCGATGGACAATGACGCACCGCTGGAAGAACTTCTGGCATCCTGTGGTCTATCTGCAACAAGTAAAGTGGGCGTGGTCGGGTGGAAACTGTTTACCCGTAACCCGGCATTGTTTGATGTGCCTGCATTTATTCTGGATGCGATCGTGAACGCAGCGGGCGGGCGGGAACATGTCGTCAACGCAACCGGGCTGTTCATTTCGCCGGAACAGGGTGTGCGTACAATAAACAACGCCAGCGAAATAGCTTTCTATGAATATGGGGCAAATCTGGCATCCACGCGCGTACTTACGGCACTGAATGCCATTGAACCCGGTAAAAGTGAAAAAAACGTCGGGCAATGGCTGGCGGGGGAAGGTCAACCCAGCAATGTGGTGATGATTGCTGCTACCGGTGACCGTTTTGCCCATGCAGGTTTGTACCCTGGCGATAAGCTCATTGCCCGTGGTGATAAGTTCTCTCTGACGGTCGGATACAAAGGTGGCTTAACCAGCCGTTCAGCTTACGTGGTTGCCGATGAGAGTGAACTCCCCGCATTTGTCGCAGATTACCTTGAGCGCGTGGCGATACCCTATTACCACGCGGTGGTGAGCTGGCTGGAGTTTATTCGCCCGGGTGTCACGGGCGGTGACGTTTACCGCCTGGTGGAGTCAGTTTTACCGAAGTCTGATTTTCACTGGCATCTCAATCCCGGTCATTTTGTGGCAGATGAAGAGTGGCTGAGCTCGCCCATATTTGCCGACTCCACTGTCACCCTGAAAAGCGGCATGCTGCTGCAAATTGATATTATTCCGTCGATTCCGGGTTACGGTGGCAGCAGCATTGAGGACACCATCGGCCTTGCCGATGACACGTTGCGTGCGGAGCTGGCAAAACACTACCCGCAGGTTTGGGCGCGTATACAGGCCCGCCGGAAATATGTGACAGAAATACTGAAAATCAGGCTACCGGAAGAGGTGGTGTTGCTTTCAAATACGGTGGGATACCTGCGACCGTTCTTACTGGACCAGAAGCGCGCGCTGGTTAAGGCATAAAGAAAACTTTATGACCGCTATTTTGCTGCTTGACGATGGGGAGAGGGCAAAATGCGCTACACCGCCATTGCTCGCCACCGCAGCGCTGAAGCGAAGAGATGGGTTTTTATGTCGGTTGGAGAATTGTGGTTCACCAACTGACAGAGTATGCAAAACCATTTGAATGACAGAGAGAAAATATGTCTGAGACTATCCCGGAATTGATTCCATTTTCGTATGTCCTTGCTGTACGAAACCTGCACCGCACTACGGCCTGGTTTCGTGATGTGCTGGGATTTGAACTGATGTGGCCTGAAGGCGGCGGCTGGCAGTTGGCCAAACGCGGCAGTGTGCGGGTGATGCTTGGTGAATGCCCTGATGCTCAGAAAGCCGCTGATTTGGGAGATCATAACTACTTTGCCTACCTGCATGTCACCAATGCGACGGCACTGTATGATGAATGGACCAGCCGGGGGGCGAACATTCTGTCGCCACTCACCGACCAGCCCCACGGTATGCGAGAATTTATGGTTGCCACCCCGGATGGTCACCGGATGATGATAGGGCAGACGCTGGATCTCCCGTCTGCCCCCTGATCGCTTAAGACAGAGACAACGATTGCAGGACGATGTTGAGCTGTGCTTTTTCAGCACCGTTCAGTTCTTTCAACGGGAACGGCAGGCAAGGTGATTGTGCCAGACCGAGAATGTCGGCAGCGGCGGCGACCACGCGCAGACTGCCGTGTTTACGGAACAACTGCCAGAGTGGCTCCAGCTTTTCAGACAGTTGAAATGCCTTTGCATAATCACCGGCCTGCGCCGCCCGGCTTATTGCCAGGCTCGCTGCCGGGGCGAGCCCGCCAATCACTGAGTACCAGATATCACAGCCTGCGGCGAAACCTTCTGCCGCCTGCCAGTCACCGCTAATACCAATCGACACATGCGCCGGGATGCGGGCACGGAGTGCATCCACGCGGGCTTTGCCATTGAGTGGCTCACCCGCCACCGTGGAGAGTTTTACCGAACCGACGGACGGCAGTGCAGCGATTGCAGCCAGCAGATCGTCGGTGAAGCTAAACCCGGTGGTGCCAGGGTTGTCATAGATGCACAGCGGCACGGACAATTGGCGGGCGACACGTTCGTAAAGTGCGAATACTTCATCTGGCTTGAGTCGCTGGTAGGATACCGGGGCCATCATCACCGCGCTGACACCTGCCTGTTGCGCCGATTCAGCCAGTTCCAGCACCTCCTGCACGCGAATCGCGCCGATGCTCACCATCACCGGGATACCGTGCGCCCCGTCCACTGCCAGCTGTGCAACGCGCTTGCGCTCCTGGGTTGTCAGGTAGGCATAGCTGCCGGTGGAGCCCAGTGCACCGATAGAGTCGACACCGGCGGTGACGAGATTATTCATCAGACGACGAAAGGCCACCTCATCCACTTTGCCGTCAACGAGCGGGGTCAGTGGGAAGGCGCTAAGACCTGTTAACATGACTTTTCTCCTGCCAAAAATAATTAACGGCTAAATTTACGTGAACCTGCCACGCACACGATGACGCCCAGGGTCACGAACACCATCATCAGGCTGACGGATTCGTGTAACAGCGTGGCAGCGAGTGCGAGGGCAAAAAAGGGTTGTAGCAATTGCAATTGCCCGACGGCAGCAATCCCGCCCTGGGCTAATCCTTTGTACCAGAAAATGAACCCAATCAGCATACTGAACAACGAAACATACCCCAATGAAAACCAGGCTGCTTCACTCACGTCACTAAAGCTGACCGGGCGGGTGAAGAGGGCGAGTACTGAACATCAAAGGCAATGAAAGGATTAACGCCCAACTGATGACCTGCCAGCCACCGAGCTCCCGTGACAGGCGCGCCCCTTCAGCATAGCCAAGACCACAGACTACGATGGAGGCCAGCATCAGCAGGTCACCGGTTAGCGAGGCGGCGATACCCTGGCTGAACGCATATCCCATAACCAGCAGGCTGCCAAGGCACGAACAGATCCAGAATGCCGGGCGCGGTCGCTCTCCGCCACGAATCACGCCAAAAATGGCAGTGGCCAGCGGCAACAGCCCCAAAAATACGATGGAGTGAGCGGAAGAGACGTGCTGTAAGGCAAACGCGGTAAGTAGCGGAAAACCGATCACCACACCTAAAGCCACGACGATGAGTGACAGAGCCTGGGCACGGTTGGGACGTTGCCCTTTAAGGACAATTACCAGCATTAACGCCAGAATTCCGGCAATCGAGGCGCGGGCGACGGTGAGAAACAGTGGGTCAAAATCGAGCACGGCGGCCCGGGTTGCTGGCAGTGAACCGCTAAAAATGAGCATACCCAAAAAGCCGTTAATCCACCCGCTGAGGGGGTGGTTGTCTGTTTTTTCTTGCACTGTGCGACCTCTTTTCATTGTTATTGTTCGTCAACCTGTTTGACAGGAGTGAGCATACGGCTGAGAATTCATGACAATCAAATTATTGTCATGGATACAATAGTGAAAGCGCGCTACAAATCGATCGTGGACGAATTCGCCACCGCGATTAAATCCGGTGACCTTATGCCGGGCACACGGCTGCCTACGCACCGGGTGCTGTCTGCGCAGCACCATATTTCGCTGGTGACTGCCACACGGGTGTATGCAGAGCTGGAGAGTATGGGGCTGGTGAGCGGCGAAACCGGGCGTGGAACCTTTGTGCGGGAGATCATGTTGCCGCGTGGGCAGGGCATTGATCGTCATGCGATCGCCACCGACGTTATCGATCTCAGTTTTAACTACCCGGCGCTGCCCGAGCAGGCCGAATTACTGCGTACTGCATTGCGTCAGCTTTCGGTTGGCGGCGATCTGGAATCGTTACTTCGTTACCAGCCACACGGTGGGAAACCCAGTGAGCGTGCGGTGTTTGCCAACTATCTTGCAGGCTCAGGCGTTAAAACCAATCCAGATAATCTGCTGGTCGTCAACGGTACGCAGCACGGATTAACAGTTGCGGTGATGGGGTTGCTCAAACCCGGCGATGTGGTGGCGGTAGATGCGCTCACTTATCCGGGCTTCAAAGTGTTGGCAGAGCAATTCCATCTTGAACTGGTGGGCATTCCGGCAAAAGGCGACGCGATGGATCTTCAGGCGCTGAGGCAGGTGTGCAAAAAGCGACGTGTCAAAGCGATTTACACAATGCCAACGCTGCATAACCCGTTGGGTTGGGTTGCTAACGATGCGGTCCGTCGGGAAATGGCGGCGATCGCCCAGGAACATGACCTGCTGGTGATTGAAGATGCGACCTACGTCTGGCTGGTAGAGGATCCGCCGCTGCCCATCCACCACTATGCACCAGAACGCACGGTTTACCTGGCCGGCTTCTCCAAAAATGTGGCCTCCGGGCTGCGTGTGGGTATGGTTGTGGTGCCGGAGGATAAGCGTCATTTTGTGGAGCGTGCGATTCGTGCGACCACCTGGAATACGCCAGCGCTGATGACCGCCATTGTCTGCGGCTGGGTGCAGGACGGTACCGTAGCGCGGCTGGAAAAACTGAAGCGTGAAGATGCCCGTTTTCGTCAGTCGGTGGTGCGGGAACATTTGTCACCGCTGCCTTACCAGACACATCCTTCGTCCTATTTTATCTGGCTGCCGTTGCAGGAAGAGGTGCGTGCGGACAGAGTGGTCAGCGCATTGCTCAAAGAGAACATCTCGCTGACGACAGCCGAACCATTCAGTACCTCGATCCATACGCCTCATGCTGTGCGACTGGCGATTGGCTCCGTGGATATTGAAACGCTGAAAAAAGCGGTAATCACCGTGAGAGAAACGATCGAGTATTTTAACGCGCAGTAAAATCCAGCATCGGTTTGCCGGTTCTTCCCGCTGTTTTGTAATGGGCAATCGCGGCCTGCCACTGTTCCAGCGGGAAGAGGGTGACATCACTCAGCGTCATCTGGCGCAGCAGCGCCCAAATGACCTTAAACTCGGCCTGCCATGCTGGCGTGCTCATGGTTGCAAGGTAATTGCGCACATGGAACCAGTGCAGGGTCGCAGCGCGGTTTTGCATGCAGAAAGGCTGCCCGGAGAGCAGGCCATAACTGACAAACTGAGCGGTTTCCGGTAAGCAGCTGAGCAATATGTTTGCCAGTTCACCGCCGACGGCTTCATACACCACGTCGGCGGTCTTTGCGTAACGCCGGATAACATCAATTTCTGACTCAGAGACCGGCATCATTCCCAGCCGCGCCAGTTTGTCGGCATGCGCAGGAGAGCGGTAAACACTCATCACCTTATGTGCTCCGATCTTCAATGCCCACTGGCCTATCAGTTGCGCGCATTCCGACCCCGCCGCCGTGACCAACACCTGTTTTCCCATAGGCGAGAAGTGTTTCAACATTAACGTAGCGGCCAGTGGATTGATGTATGCCCGTGCTGCATAAGCATCGCTGATATCATCCGGGACCGGAACAGCCAGTTCAGCCGGGCAATCGACATACTTCTGCCACGTACCCCGGCCCCGGAGTGGCAGCACTCGCCTGCCGAGCAAATAGGCATATTCAGCAGGCGCTTCAGTTACAATCCCCACACCTTCATACCCGGCAACCTGCGGCGGTATAACGCGATGACCGTAAGCCCCGGTGATTGGAATCAGATCGGACGCGTTGACCGGGGCAAACCGCATCCGTACCCGAAGGTGATCTTCAGCTAAAGGAGAAAGCGATTCACCGAGATATTCCAGCGCAGACTCAGGTGGACCAAAATGGTTGTAACGTAAAAGGGTGTTGATCATGATTTGCCAGTGCGTGAATTATCATGTGGTCGTTGCCGGAGAGCAAAGTGTACCATCGCGTGCATAATCAGGGGGGCCCATCAGGAATCATAAAAATACACACTGGTGAGGCAATCGTTCAGGGAGAGCCGCATCAGATATTCTGACGAACAAGAAGAAAGAGTTGGGTTGGTGAAACGCTGCCACAAACCGTATGGTCAGTGGCAGCGAGGGAAGGTTAACGCCAGGGCGAAAAAAGGTGACCGTCTATGTCACAACCTAAAAGGTTTCCCAATTCGATTCACGGCTCATTCCGCCGGCTGGTGCGGTGACCAACCGGGAAGGACGTGCGACATTACTGCGTGATGTCGATTCTTGCGAAGCCCCCGGGAGGCGGAAAATATTGATCATCTGCTGGAGTTTGGATGCTTGCTCTTCCAGGCTTCCAGCGGAAGCTGAAGATTCCTGTACCAATGCCGCGTTCTGCTGAGTTGTGGTATCCATCTCTGCCATTGCCTGGGCAATCTGAGTGATGCCGCGATTTTGTTCATCCGAAGCTGCCGCAATTTCTTGCATCAGATCTTTAACCTGCGTAACAGAATGCACAATACCGTTCATAGTTTCGCCAGCCAGATCGACCTGACGCGTACCTTCTTCAACTTGCGATACGGATTCATGTATCAGGTTTTCAATCTCTTTGGCTGCCTGGGCACTGCGTTGCGCCAGATTTCGTACTTCTCCTGCAACAACCGCGAAGCCTCGCCCTTGTTCACCCGCACGTGCGGCTTCCACTGCGGCGTTCAGTGCCAGGATATTTGTCTGGAAGGCAATGCCGTTGATAACAGAAGTGATATCGGCGATACGGCGTGAACTGTCGCTAATATCTTTCATACGTGAAACCGCAGTTGCGACGACATCGCCCCCTTTACTCGCGCTGTGTGAGGTTGCAATGGCCAGTTGGCTTGCTTGCTGGGCGTTCTGGGCATTCAGTTTCACCGTAGAGCTCAACTCTTCCATGCTCGCTGCTGTTTGCACTACAGCAGCAGATTGCTGCTCGGTGCGTGCAGAAAGTTCATTATTGCCCGCTGTGATTTGATCGGCAGCGTTACTGACAGAATGGGAAGCTTCACGAACCATTACCAGTGCTTCAGCCATACGATGCAACAGGGTGTTAAATGCAGTGACAGCCATACCTATTTCATCGTGGCGCCCCACGGGCAACTTGCGGCCAAGGTCGAGATCTTCACTGATACTCACCATCCCATCTTTCATGGAGTTGAGGCGGTTTTTGATATTAAATGCTGTTAATAGACCAAAGAAACCCAGAACCACAACGGCGATAACGGTTGTAATCACAGAGATGATCATTGAGCGGTTAATCAGTGAGTTGGTGGCTACATTTGATTTGGTCACCAACTCTGAGTTGTAGACAATTTGATTATTAAAATCTGTGGTCAGAAAATCTATCTGGTTGATAACCATACCGCCAGGTTTCATAGCAGCCACGATGGCCTGGCGATCATTGGATTCAGAAATTGTAAAATATTGATCTAACGTCGGACGAAAACTTTGTAGATCAGCCATGGTTTTATTGGCTAAGGCTAAATCGTGATCGTCAGAAATGAGGTTTTTTAGGTAACTCTGCTGCTTCTCAAGCAACTCAGCATACATTTTCAATGTATCCTGCTTTATCGCATCCATCGCGGTGTTATCTTCCGTCAGACCATGTAAAAAAAGCCTTCCGCGAATATTGGCCAGTTCAGCGGCTTCTTTGTTAATAGCAGTCAGGCTTGGCAGAATATTCACCTGAAAATATTCTGCATCATCGCCAATTTTCGACATTGAAAAGATTGAAATAACATTTGTGATAATTAGGCTCATAATCAATAAAGAGAAACTAAGCAGTAAGCGCTTGGTAATATTCATCATTCCTCCCGGAACGCCATTCTTTAATATATGGATAGACAGCATTGATGTTGTGGTTATAGCTCATCGGCAAAAAAATGACTTACTTTAAGTCATCTTTAAATATTTTTGATATTCGTAACATAGATGAGAGATGTTATGTTGCAGTTATGTTTAAGGTTTTGATTTTATAGGTAAACTTAGGCAGGTTTTTTTTGTCTGGAATGATCGGTACAGGCTAGATTTGGGGGCGTCTCTGCGATGGGAATGAAAGTAGTGGGTGGCAGCAGAGGGCGCTGTCACCCCGGCAAACTATGAGGCAGACAGCGCAAAGCTGTTTTTCAGGACATGAGTGATCTCGTCTTTCGCCAACGACTGTGTTTTTACGCCATCTGCGGTGATGGTCTTCAGCTTCTCTCCCAGTAAAATCAGGCGGCCCTCGGGGCGGTGCTGTATGACCAGCAGTTTCTGTACAAAGATGGCATCCGGGTGAGTGGAGTTGAGGAAGTTTGCCGGGACGAAATCAATCCACTCCTGCGGGGTAAGATCAAAGCTGTATTGGTTAGCCCATACACCTTCGGTCTTTGCTTGCAGCAGATATTCGCTATCTGTGTTAACGGCGAGGCGAAAAGTATCAAAATCTTGCTCGATGTCGGTATCAAGCAAGTCCAGAGCCAGTGGTGCGCGTATGCCGTAGCTACCGAATCCCAGATCGCAAAGCCATTGACGACCATCAACTTCAGCAACGATGGCCATATGGGTTTTCGGTCGACGCGCTGGGTAGAACATAGGACGCGCCGCGACGAAACGGTAGGGAATGCCTAATGCGGCCAGCGCCATGGCAAATAAGCCATTGAGTTCATAACAATAGCCGCCCCGAAAGTGTTGCAACACTTTACGGGTAATCTCTTCGGGAACCAGAGAGACCACTTTACCTGCCTGAACATCCAGGTTCTCAAAAGGGACCGTATAGAGTTGGTGACGCATGATGGCGTGGAGTGTTTCGGTATCGGCAGTCGCCTGTCCGGTATAGTTTATACGGCGAAAATAAGTAGGAAGATCAAAGTTATCGCTATGCATAATGCCTCCTTAGTGGGCTTGTGTTCGACACTATAGATGGCGTTCAACATTGCCTGTATAGTCAGATTTATCGAAAACCAGACTGCACAGATCGCCATGTCCGTCCCGTCCCTGACATCTCCACACTACCGGCGTATTGCTGAAATGTTGCGCCTCACTCTTGCTTCAGGTGCGTTACGACCCGGTGATCGTATGATCTCCGCCCGTAAACTGGCGGAACGCGAGCACGTAAGTCTGCCAACTGCACTGGAAGCGCTCCGTTGCCTTGAGGCGGAAGGTCTGATTGTTGCGCGTCCGCGCTCGGGCTATTTTGTCCACCAGATAAACCGCCCACAGCCTTCGAATTCCTTGCCAGGCCCCGTTCCTGTTACTCTTTCAGCCGTCGCCAGATCGCTATTCAGCAGTGCAGAAACCCGGCTGGTGCCACTTGGTGCTGCGTTACCTGATCCCGCCTGGCTACCTGGCGAGGCACTTCAGCGAGCGTTGCATGCCGCTGGCCGTCGTCTTGAAGCCCACGGGCAAAGCTACAGCCTGCCCCCGGGTAGAGCAGACCTGCGAAGCAGGATTGCCGCACGCGCTGCTCAGTGGGGGGCTTGCTTTAGTGCGGACGATCTCGTTATTACCGCGGGGGCAACGCAGGCACTGCGTCTGGCTCTTCGTGCCGTGTGCCAACCCGGCGATGTCGTGGCGATCGAGAAACCTGCATACTTCGGCACGCTTCTGCTGTTGGAGGATTTAGGCCTGAGGGCGCTGCAAATCCCGACGGACCCTGCTGAAGGTTTGCAACTGGAATCACTCGCCGACGCGATACAGTGCCACCGTCCCGCTGCCGTCCTGGCTTCGCCGACGGTGCAAAATCCACTCGGAGCCAGTATGCCCGTCGCCCACAAGCAGGCGCTTGTTGCTCTGATTGAGCATGCGGGTATTCCGCTTATTGAGGACGATGTCTATGGTGATCTGGCTGGTGATGGGCAACGTCCTCCTGCCTGCAAAGCATTCGACCAGAGTGGGAATGTGATTTACTGCAGTTCATTGTCTAAAACTCTTGCGCCGGGCTGGCGAATCGGTTGGATTGCGGCCGGGCGCTATCATATGCGGGTATTACAGGCGCGTATGGCGGGCGATTGGGCGGGTGCGCCAATGCTGGAGGCCGCGGCGAGCGAGATGCTGGCAAGTGGCGATTATGAGCGTCATCTGCGACGCCTGAAGGCGCGGATTGCGCAGGGCGTACAAGCGGTCATCGCTCGGGTCAGGGCGAGTTTCCCGGCAGACACACAAATTACCGTTCCAGCGGCAGGTTTCTTGATATGGGTTGAACTACCTCAGCAAATTAATGCACTTGAAGTTCATCGACGGGCACTGGCGCTGGGTATTGGCCTCAGCCCTGGCCCTTTGTTTTCGCCTGGGGCTGAATTACAGAACTGCTTGCGGTTAAATTGTGCGAATGAACCCACGCTGCGTTTACTCAGCGCCGTAGAACAGATTGGGATGCTTTGCCATGAACTGATGGGAGAGTATTAGCGATTTATTCGGCATGAATATTGGCAGAGGTGACATTTCACGTCACCTCACGACCTGGCGCTACACAGCAAAAGGGGCTATTTCACGTCCTGCCGGACAATCAGCTTACCTTTCACCAGCAACATAAACGTTTTCCACATTAATAAACCCATTACCAGATTGGCACCGATAAACAGCGGGAAAGACATCCAGTAGAGTGCACCGCCGGGTGCTGCACCGTGGCCGAGTTTGATGGAGGTGGTCGCCAGAGAGGCGACACCGAATGAGAAGCTCCAGAAACTCGGATTAAACGGCTGTACGCTGTACCACGGGATCAAGCGGATCATAAACAGCATTTGCAGCAAACCGTAGCCAAACAACAGCTTGGCAAACACATCAGCCTGGCTCCCATTGAGACTAAGCCAGGCACTACAGGCGACAAAGGCCGGGGCCATCTGAATACCGAGCGATGTACGCACTGCCGGACTCATCTCATCCAGATTGCGCATCCGGCTTAAAATGGCCGGTTCCAGGCTGAGCCAGGAGAGAATTCCCGCGCCGAGAAACAGCAGGCCAACATCGGTAAAGCCCATCGCCCCACAGGCCATTGCGCTAATAAAATTATTGGCAACGGTGGGCAGATACAGGCCCGGCGTAGTGGCCTCTTTCGGGTGCGTCCCGCGCCAAAGTCCCGCTGTCTGCCAGGCCGAATAGGCCAGTTGGGCCGTCACGGCTACAAGGAAAAGCATGAGCGCAAGCGTAGGAAACCAGGGCACCAGACCAATAGAGACCAACATGCTGGTGGCGGGGATCAGGCTGACAAAACTGCTTTTTAGCGGATGGGTAATCTCTTCAACAATGGTCGCACGGTGACGCACTAAACGGCTGACAAAGGCGATCAGCAATAATCCCCAAATGACAATGGCAACAATGACCAGTACATCGGCTGGAAGCGTGGTAACAGGCCAAATGGTGGCCGCGAAGCGCCAGGCAAAACCCAGCCCAATAATGCCGAGCACCATACCAAAGTAGCCGGCGGGAAGGTTGATATGCGTATTTTTCATGGTGTGTCTTTTAACGACGAGCGAAGGGCAAAGTGTATAGCGTTGCTTCCCAGGCGTAAATCAGCACGGCGCAACAGGTGACAACGTCACGTCGTGCTGAGTCAGATTACGGTCTTCTGAACAGCACCAGGCTGCGGCCTTCGAGCGGGTAGTCTGTTTCCTGGGTGATCACCTTGCAATGTTCGGCCTTGTCGGATGTCGATAATTCCAGAACCCAACCGCCGTTGCCAAATTGCGGAATACGAAAATCAACCTGTCCCTCATACGGGTTGAATAACATCAGCACGTCGTGCCAGACGCCGGGTTCGGTTTGCAGATCGGGGCGGCCAATATACGCGCCAAGCGTTGTGCCTTCTTCCCAGTGTTCGGCCTGTTGCACGCCGCCTCCGGCGTTGAACCACTCGATAATCATGCCATCACGCCAGTTTTCCCGGCGCAATAACGGCTGGGTTTTACGCAGTTCAATAAGGTGGCGGGTGAATTCACGCAGCGCTTCATTAGACGCCGGGAGATCGTCCCAGTGGATCCACGACACTTCGCTATCCTGGCAGTAGCCGTTGTTGTTCCCCATCTGGCTTCTGCCAAACTCATCACCCGCCAGTAGCATCGGCGTGCCGTGAGAGAAGAAGATGGTGGCGAGGAAGTTACGCTTTTGCCGTTCACGCACTGCGTTGATAGCAGCATCATCCGTTGAACCTTCGGCACCGTAGTTGTATGAACGGTTATCGTTGTGACCGTCGTTATTGTCTTCGCCGTTTTCTGCATTATGTTTCTCGTTGTACGAGACCAGATCGTTGAGCGTGAAGCCATCGTGAGCGGTAATGAAGTTCACACTGGCCCAGGGGCGGCGACCACGCTGATCGTACAGGTCACCGGAGCCAAGCAGACGGGCGGCAAAGTCACCGGAAACGTTATCGCCTTTCCAGTACTCGCGAACCGTATCGCGGTATTTATCATTCCACTCCGCCCATCCTGGTGGGAACCCTCCGACCTGGTAGCCACCGGGACCGATATCCCAGGGTTCACCAATCAATTTCAGGCGGGAAAGCACTGGATCCTGAGTCATGGCATCGAAAAAACCGCCGCGTTGATCAAATCCTTCCGGCTCACGACCCAGAATGGTACCCAGATCGAAACGGAATCCGTCGATATGCATCGACTCCGCCCAGTAACGCAGAGAATCCATCACCATCTGCAACACCCGGGGGTGCGAGGTATTTACCGTGTTTCCCGTACCGGTGTCATTGATGTAATAACGATGCTGATCGGGCAGGGTGCGGTAATAAGAGAAGTTGTCGATGCCCTTGAACGAGAGCGTCGGGCCGAGTTCGTTGCCCTCGGCGGTGTGGTTGTAGACCACATCCAGAATGACTTCGATGCCCGCATCGTGAAATGCCCGCACCATGTCCCGAAAACCCTGGATTTTACGCGGGCCGTAATAGCGGGAAGCGGGAGCAAAAAAGCCCAGCGAATTGTAACCCCAGAAGTTTTTCAGCCCCTTATCAAGCAGGTGCTGATCGTCGGGGAACCAGTGTACCGGCAGCAGTTCGACCGACGTAATACCGAGACTCTTGATGTAATCGACGCTGGCCTTATGGCCCATGCCTTCGAAGGTCCCACGCAGATCAGGGGGCAGCGCCGAATTAAGCTGCGTAAAGCCTTTCACATGGGTTTCGTAAATCACCGACCGCGGCCAGGGAATGAAAGGACGGTTTGCATCCTGCCAGTCAAAGGCATTTGGGTCGATCACCTGACATTTCGGCGTAAAAGGCGCGCTGTCACGCTCATCGAAGGTCAGATCTTTGTCTTCGTGATGCAGGTCGTAGGCAAAATGTGCGTCGTTCCACTCAATATTACCGACCAGCTCCCGGGCGTAGGGGTCAATCAACAGCTTGTTGGGATTAAAGCGATGCCCGTTCTCCGGGTCGTAAGGCCCGTATACTCTAAAGCCATAGAGCGCTCCCGGCTGTAATCCTGGTACATAACCGTGCCAGATCTCATGCGTGTATTCGGGCAGCTCTAACCGGGCGATTTCTGTTTTACCACTTAGATCAAAAAGGCACAGCTCAACGCGTTCAGCGTGTGCTGAAAAAAGGGCAAAATTGACGCCCTGACCATCAAAATTAGCGCCGAGCGGCAGACTTTCGCCCGCCACGATGTCGAACGGTTTTCCGTTAGCCATAAATCCCTCTCCATAACATGTTGGTTTTATAATGTTTACAACGGACCAGAATCAGTGTGTGGCAAACGGATCAACCGCTTAGCACCCGCATCGGGGTGTGATTATCAAGAGCGATTTTGTCTGTCAGAGTGAGTGTTTCACCGGTCAGGACGTCCTGATATCGTCGCCCGGCAAGCTGTGCCGGGAGCATCACTTCTGTAGCCTCCCAGTAATTGTGTTCAGCATGCAAAACCAGACGCGGCACAATCACAATCAGCGCCTCATCAACGTGTAAGCGGGCGAAGGCGATAACCTGCCTGCCATGTTCACCTGTCGGCGTCAGCGGTAAATATTCCCCCAACTGGAACAGGGCCGATTTTTGTAGACGCAAATGCAGCAGTTTTGCAATCAGATGCTGCTTCAGTTTGCCGCTTCGTAAATCGTCATCATTAAAAACCACCGGGGCATTCATCTCGCCCAGCATGCTGGCGAGCGCAGCATAATCCGGCTCGCGGCGGTTATCCGGATCCACAAGACTGAAGTTCAGCGCCTCACTGCCCTGGTAGATGTCCGGCACACCGGGCGCTGCCAGTTTGATAAGGGTTTGCGTCAGGCTGTTCATCAGCCCGGCACGGATAAACGGCTGAAGCGAACGGGTAAAATCAGCCAGAAAACGCGCATCGTGAAACAGGTGGGACACATAGCCGAGTACAGCCTGTTCGTAGGCATCGTTAGTGTTATCCCAGTTAGTGCGCAACTTCTCTTCGCGCAGGGCCTTTTCAACATAAGGTAAAAAGCGATCTTCCAGCGCTTTCAGACCCGCGCTGTCTTCAGGTGTCAGGGTGACGGGCCAGACGCCTGCCAGTGCCTGGTAAATCATCCATTTGCTGCCGGAGCGGGGTGCCAGACCATCGTCAATCCTGACCACCTGTGATTTGTTCATGTCACGCCAGCGGATCACGTTCTCCGCCCACTGTTTAGGGACTTCGGTGAGGGTATAGAGCCGTGCGCGGGTGTCTTCGCCGCGCTTAGTGTCATGGGTAGAGGTGGTGGAGAGGGCATCCGGCTGTCGCTGGCGGCGGGTCTGCATATCCCGATGGAAACGTTCAATGGAGTAACTGCGCGGTAGTGGCTCTGCGCCGACTTCGTTGAGCGCCAGATCCATGTGCTGACGGAAAAACAGCGTGTCTTCCACCGATTTTGCCATCAGCGGCCCGGTAAGCTGCTGAAAGCGCGTACGGAATTCACTGGCCTGTTCGGTAGCTTCGTGACTGACGTCACCTGCGAGAATATCGACCAGGAACTGCAGCGCTTCAGGGTGAGGGGCATTGGGGCTGAGCCTGACGGTTTCAGCAACTTTTTCGAGGCGTTCACGATCGTCAGGTGTCAGTCCCTGAGCCGTACCGTAGGTGCGGTAAACCGGGAAAGTTACCAGTAGCTCGCGCAGCACGGCACGCAGCGGGGTTTCGCTGACGCTTGTTTTCTCAGAACTGGCGATCGTAGTGCTCAGTGAGAGCAGACGAGAAAACTCGCCCTCAAAATTACGATCCACCATCAGTAGTTTGGCTTTGCGCAGCTCGCTTTCCATGTCCACCGACCGGTCGAGCACCTCCTCATAGAGGCTGAATAGCGTGCCGGTGTTTTCACTATCCACCAGCGCATCAGAGAGTGAAGCGATAAATTCATAACCAGTGGTGCCGGATATGGGCCAGTCAGCCGGAATCTTCTCGCCTTCGCCGAGGATCTTCTCCACGGTGATGTAACACGCTGACCCGGCATGCTGACGTAATTGCTCCAGATACCCTTTCGGATCGGCAAGTCCGTCAACGTGATCGACGCGCAACCCGTCCACTGCCCCCGAATGGACCAGCTCCATAATCAGACGGTGGGTATCCGTGAACACGGTTTTATCTTCCACCCGCATCCCGACCAGGCCCGTTATCTCGAAGAAGCGACGGTAAGAGAGCTCGAACGGCGCATTGCGCCAGCAGATGAGTCGCCAGGGCTGGCGTTCGTGAAGCTCGGCAATCGCGGTTTTATCGGTGAGTGTCAGCCCTTCGGTTGTACCCGGCGCGAGCGGGTAAAAACTGTCAAAATAGGCGAGGGACAACTTCCCGCTTTCGGGATCGGATTTGACGCTGATGTCGCCACTGTCCAGTACATTTTCAAACGTATCGCCTAAAAATGGCAGAGTAAGGGGCCGCGACCAGTCGATATCAAAGTGGTTCGCGTAACGGCTCTGTTCACCGTGCTCAATCACATCGCGCCACCATCCATTTTCCAGTGATGCCGCCATATGGTTAGGCACAATGTCCAGGATAAGCCCCAGCCCGGCCTCTTTTAAGGCATGGCTCAGGCGATCAAACCCTTCGCGACCACCCATCGCCGGATCGATTTCATTGGCATCCGTGACATCATAGCCATGCGTTGAATCCGTGGTGGCGGTGAAAATGGGTGAGGCATACAAATGGCTGATGCCCAGTTTTTTCAGATAGGGCACCAGCGTGACGGCACGGTCGAACGTCATGCCGTTACGAAACTGCAGACGGTAAGTCGCTGTTGGAATACTCATGGTGCATCTCCTGGCGCAAGACGGACAACCACTGAATGGGGGGGCAACTCATGACCCGTTCCGGGCAGGGCGAACAGGGTTTCTCCAGGAAGCATGGCGGCAGAATGCGTTTGTTCGCTGATGTTCACTGCCAGTGACAGTGTGCCTTTGGGAAAAGCCCAGGCAACGGCAAAAAAACCAGGGGCGGTTTGCACGATCTTGCCGGAGTGGCCTTTGGCCGTCGCCAGCAGAGGAACGATATGTTGTTGACGTAACGCGAGCAGTTTATGGCTGAGTGCCAGCCAGGCTTTACCTTCGGGTGTCTCCTGTGCGGCCCAGTTGAGTCTGGAGGCGGTAAAGGTGCTGAGTGCGTTCGGGTCAGGCACGTCGGTGCCTTCATAACCTGAATGCCCCTCAAACTCTTTCGCGCGTCCTTCACGCACGGCTTTCGCCAGAACGCCATGAAAATCGGTAAAGAAAAGGAAAGGATGGGTTTCTCCATACTCTTCGCCCATAAACAGTAACGGAATATGTGGTGAGAGCAGTAGAGCCGCATACAGGACCTGGGTACGTTCCGCGCCTGCCAGCGTCAGCAGTCTTTCGCCCAGAGCACGGTTGCCTATCTGATCGTGATTCTGAATAAAATCAACAAAGGCCACTGGCGGCTGGTTCCTACTGTCGACACCGCGTTTTTCGCCACTCTGCGGGGAGACCTCGCCCTGGTAAGCAAAACCTTCGGCAAGTGTGCGTGCGATCAGTCTTTCCGGGGTGTCGGCAAAATCCTGGTAATAGGCGTGGGTTTCACCGGTGGCGAAGACATGCACGGCGTTGTGGAAATCATCATTCCATTCGCCGGTAAACAAAGGAACAGCACCGTCTTCATTGCGCGGATGCAGGGAGATGATATTGCGGCAATCTTCGGTGGTGAGATGAACCGGTCTTGAGGTGATTTCCGCCCGAATACGCTGTGCAATCTCAGTCAGGATGTGCGGATTGGTCGCATCTTTAATCTGGTCGATAGCATCGAAGCGCAGGCCATCAAGATGAAACTCTTTCAGCCAGTAGAGCGGCGCGTCGGCAATGTAGTGCCGTGCAGCGTCAACGTCATACGCAATGCCAGCGCCCCAGGGCGTCGGGCGTGTAGCATCAAAAAAATCCGGGGAGAGCAGGGAGAGGTAGTTTCCTTCCGGGCCGAAGTGGTTAAGCACGATATCAAGCACCACGGAGATCCCATGACCGTGGGCGGCATCCACAAAGGCTTTCACATCGTCCGGCGTACCGTAGGCACTATGGGGAGCGTAGAGCAACACGCCGTCGTAGCCCCATCCCCGGTTGCCCGCAAACTGCGACAGCGGCATCAGTTCAATCTGGGTAATACCCAGTTCGGCAAGATAAGGCAGTTTAGCGATGGCGGCCTGGAAGGTGCCTTCTGGGGTAAACGTACCGACGTGCAGTTCATACACAACGGTTTCTTCCCAGGGACGACCCTGCCAGTCGGTGTGCTGCCAGCGGTATTGCTGCGCATCAACCACCAGAGAAGGGCCATTCACGTCGGCTTTTTGTGCGCGTGAAGCCGGGTCCGGAATAGCCATTCCGTCGGCCAGCACAAACTGATATTCACTTCCGGGTTTGATGCCTTCAACGCGCAGCTCAAACCAGCCCTCGCCAACAGGCGGCATGGCAGTGTCACGACCCGAAAGCCGCAGTGACATAGCCTGCTGCCCGGTTGCCCAGACACGAAAAAGCACAGCGCCGTTATCCTGGTACTCAGCGCCCCAGCGTTTACTGCATGATTTCGACTCCATTCAACTCCCTCGTATACCACCAAACTCTCAATGGACGGCAAAAGGTCTCAGGCAGGCCTGAGACCAACAAGCATACGAAGAAAATCATAGACCATTATGGGAAAAGAGATGTGACAGTGTCACTTTTTGTAGGGCGTGGGGAATGCCCTGTCATCACGCGAGGGGGAAATCTTCACTGCTCCCAGGAAGGGGAGGCAAATTTTTCAGCAAGAAAATCGACAAAAGCGCGGATCCTCGGCGTTTGCATTGTGCGGGTGGGCGTCACGGCGTTAATGCTGGTCTCTTCTATGCGGTAATCCGGCAGGATTACTTTCAGCCTGCCGGCTTTGAGATCGCTGGCGACATGCCAGACCGACTGCCAGGAGATCCCCCGCCCGTAAATCGCAGCATCCCGGAGCAGTTCGCCGAGGTTGCTCTCCACTTTGCTGTTAATTTTGACCCGGTGCGTCTTTCCATCCGGGCCGTGCAATTTCCAGACATCCCGTTTCCCGTCAGTGCCGGTGATAATCAGGCCGTCATGGTTGACCAGATCGTCCGGGTGTTGCGGCTCCCCACGCCGTGCCAGATAGTCGGGTGACGCTACCAGCACCGCCCGGTTTGAGGCGATGCGTCTTGCCACCAGACGCGAGTCTTTGAGGCTGCCCAACCGAATGGCAAGGTCGTATCCCCCTTGTATAAGGTCAATCACTTCATCACTCAGGTGCGCGACGATATTGATGTTCGGGTGTAATGCCTGGAATTCTGCCAGCAGAGGGGAGATATGCAGCCGACCAAAAGAGGCCGACATGGTCATTCTGATGGTGCCGCTAATTTCTGAACGGCTGCTCTTTAAGTTTTCACTCAACGTGCGTAGCGCTTCGACCAACGGGCGCCCCTCGGCAACCAGCAGTTCGCCTTCTGGCGTTGGGTAAAGGCGACGGGTTGTGCGGTTGAGAAGTCGCACACCGAGGCTCTCTTCCAGCCGCTGTAATCGCAGGCTTGCCACTGACAGGGAGAGGTTTTCACTGCGTGCCGCGGCACTGATAGAGCCGAGATCCACGACGCGTATAAACAGAGAGATGTCGCTAATGCGGTCCATAGATTCTCAATAAATTATTGATAATAGTTTCGAATCTTAGCGGTTTTCCTGATGAAAGCTCAAGGTGTTATGCCTGCCGGTGCAGCTCAATAGTAAAATCGTAGTACTCGTTCAGACACCAGGTGCAGGTGTGTTCGACGGGTTTATCGTTATGGCTGTAACCGGTGCGGGTGACCAGTAACAGGGGGGCCTGTTCTTTGATATTCAGATAGTGTGCCAGCCGACTGTCGGCCGCAACGGCACTAAAACGCTGACTGGCGCGTAATACCGGTGAACCTTTTTTCTCAAGACAGAGATAGAGGGATTCTTCCAGTTCACTTATTTTTTCCAGCAGCGGGGCGGGTAGCAATGCCGTCTGTAGCGAAACGGCAATGCCGTTAATTTTACGCAGCCGCGTCAGTTCGACCACATCGCTTTGCTCCGCGTGCAACTGCAAAATCTCACGCTCTTGTGCCGTTGAGGCGCGACGGGAAAATCCCACCAGTTCACTTTGTCCCTCGCCGCCGCTGGCGCTGGCCATTTCGCTAAAACTTTCCAGTAACGGCAGGGACTGGCGGATATGGGGGGCAACAAAGGTCCCCGATCCCTGGTTGCGCAGCAAAATGCCGTCTTCCAGAAGCTGTTGAAACGCTTTGCGCACCGTTCCCCTGGCAATCGCCAGTTGCTCCACCAGTTCCCGCTCGGAAGGGAGCACATCGCCAGGGCGGAGTTCACCCCGCGTGATGGCCGATTTAATGACATTCACCAGTTGCATATAGAGCGGCAATCCACTGGTGGTATCGAGTGAAAAAAGAGACGAGGGAGGCAGCGTCATGGGGTGTTTTACCAGCAATTGGTTCATATGTGAGTGAACCAATTGTTATCCACTGCATCCATTCTGTCACCCGTCGTCACCGCTATTTTGCCTATGAAATGCGCGATAGATCGCAAAATAACCATGCGTGAATAGGATTTAACCGCTACATTCATCTAATGTATATTAATGGTATCTAAATGGTACACATTAAGAGAGTGGCTAAAATGGCACAAAAACGATTACTGGATTGCGCAGCATCTGACCTGGTACAGCTGGATAAAACGGCATTACTGTATGCCATTCGCGCCAGTGAAGGGCGCGTGCTGGTGAGTGAAACTATCGCGGTGACGCAGCCTTTGCTCAATAACGTGAGCAATGCAGAGCTGGCGGCGTCTCAGGGGGCCGATATTCTGCTGATCAACATGTTCGATACGCAGAATCCGCACATTCAGGGACTGCCAACGGGTACACAACCCGATGACGTGTTAAAAACGCTGGCACGGCTGACCGGACGCATAATCGGCGTCAACCTGGAGGCCGTCGATCCTGATTTCGCCGCCACCCACGATGAAATATGGGCGATGACTGCCGGACGGGCCGCTACGGCGGAAAATGCCCGTAAGGTGGTCGAAATGGGGGCAAAAATCATTGTGCTGACCGGGAATCCCAATAACGGCGTCAGCAACCGGGCACTTGGCCTGGCGTTGAAAACTATCCGCGATGCGATTGGTGACAGGGCGGTGCTGATTTCCGGAAAAATGCACGGGGCGGGTATTGTGCGCGAGAGCGGCAGTGCCATTATCACCGAAGAGGACGTGGCCTGGTTTGCTGAGCAGGGCGCAGATGTGGTGCTGGTTCCGGCGCCAGGGACGGTTCCAGGCATGAGCCAGCAAAAAGTGGCATCGCTCATCGAGGTTGCCCACGCTAACGGGAGCCTGGCGATGACGGCGATTGGCACGTCTCAGGAAGGCGCAGATGTAAATACCATTCGTCAGATTGCCTTAATGAGCAAAATGGCCGGGGCTGATTTACATCACATCGGTGATACCGGATTTATGGGAATAGCGTTACCGGAGAATATCTTTGCCTACAGCGTGGCGATCCGTGGGGTTCGCCATACCTATACCCGTATCGCGCGTTCCGTTTTGCGCTAAAAGCAGAGGGAAGCAGATATCCGCATATAGCGGATATCTGTGACGAAAGGTGAATCAGAAAATACCTCTCAATGCGACGTGGTAAAGCAGCATGATGGTTTTGCCATCGACGATCAGCCCGCTTTCAATGCCAGCCAGCGCTTCTTCAATGGTCATCTCCAGAACTTCAATGTCTTCCCCTTCATCTTCCAGGCCGCCACCCACGCCGACTTTGTCGTCCGGATGATATTGCGCAATGTAGAAGTAGAGTTTCTCCGTGACGGAGCCGGGGCTCATATAGGCTTCAAACACCTTCTGCACATTCTCAACGCGATAACCGGTCTCTTCTTCGGCTTCGGCTTTGATGCGATTTTCAGGATCCATGTTATCCAGCAGTCCGGCTGCTGCTTCAATCAGGTTGCTTTCGTGACCGTTCACAAAGACCGGAAAGCGGAACTGGCGGGTCAGAATGACGCTCCGCTTTGCCCGGTTGTAGAGCAGAATGGTTGCACCGTTGCCTCTGTCGTAAACCTCACGGTTTTGCCGCTGCCACTCTCCATCCTGCCTGCGCAGGTCAAAGGTGTATTTCTTTAACGTATACCAATCGTCGGATAACACTTTACTGTCCACAATGCGTACTTCTGCACGTTTTGATTGCACGATCGCTCCTCCATACGTAGAGTAAACATCATAAACGGCAATTTCGTGCATGATCAAGATAAACCGTGCAAAAACAGGAAATCCTCAATGCTCACCAGTCAACGTAAACGCCTTATTCTCGAACAGCTCGCCCGTCAGGGTCAGGTGCTGTCAAAGGATCTCAGTACGCAGTTTGATGTGTCGGAGGACACCATTCGCCGTGATTTGCGCGAACTGGCCGCAAGCGGCGAGTTACAGCGGGTGCACGGCGGCGCGTTGCCTGCGTCGGGGGCGACTGCGACCTTTGCCGAACGTCAGGCGCTCAACATTGACTCCAAAAAGTACGTGGCGAAAAAGGGGGCGGAACTGATTTCCTCAGGCCAGGTGGTGATTGTTGATGGCGGAACGACGACGGCGGAGCTGGTGAATTACCTTCCTCGTGATCTGGACATCACGGTGGTAACCCACAGCCCGGGTATCGCGCTGGCGCTGGTGGAACATCCGTTGATTGAGGTGATTCTGATAGGTGGAAAACTGTTCAAACACTCGGTCGTCACGACCGGAACAGCGGCTATTGAGGGTATCGCGGCGATTCAGGCAGATCTTTTTTTCATGGGCGTCACCGGCGTTCATCCTCTGGCGGGGCTAACGACGGGCGACTATGAAGAGGCGTCTGTTAAGCGGGCATTCTCACGGCGGGCGGCTGAAACCATTGTGTTGGTCTCTGCGGAGAAAGTTAATGCAGCGTCACCCTTTGTAATTGGCGAGCTTTCACTGGCGAGTACGATGGTGGTTGAAGAGGGTATTGAACCGGGGCTGGAACATGCATTAAAAGAGGCTGGCGTAGTGGTGGTCATTGCGGAGTAAGCGTTAAAACAAAAAGGACAGACACATGGCCTGTCCTTTTTCACATCTCAGCGGAAATTAACCCAACATTTCTGCTTCAGTCGCGGCTTTTTTGATTTCGATACGTTTGATCGGGCCAACAATCACCAGGTAGCTGAAGATAGCGATCAGCGCATGCAGTGATACATACACCAGCGCCCATTCAAAGTGCCCGGTTGCTTTCACGATGTAGCCAATCACTACCGGGGAAACAATCCCGGATATGTTACCGCACAGGTTGAAAATGCCACCGGCCGTTCCCGCCATCTCTTTCGGTGCGACGTCAGACATGACCGCCCAACCCAGTGCGCCAATACCTTTACCCAGGAACGCTAGCGCCATAAAGAACACGACCATATAGATGGAATCGACGTAGTTACAGAAGATCATCATCATGGACATCAGCATGCCGAAGACAATCGGTGTCTTACGGGCGATGGAGAGTGACTTGGTCATTTTCAGAATACGGTCAGACAGTACGCCACCTAACAGGCCACCAAGGAAACCACAAATCGCGGGGATCGCGGCAATAAAGCCCACGGTTTTGATATCGAGGTGCTTTTCCATCGCCAGATACAGTGGGAACCAGGTAATAAAGAAATAGGTGATAACCGTGATGCAGTACTGGCCCAGATAAATACCCAACAGCATGCGGTTACTCATCAACTGTTTCAACGCACCTTTGTTTTTAACAGGTGCCTTTTTCGTATTGTTCTGGTCCATATCGACCAGCGCGCCGCCTTCACGGATGTAATCAATTTCCGCTGCATTAGCTTTCGGGTGCGATAACGGATTATGAATCACTTTAGCCGCGACCAACGTGACTAACAGGCCCAGGATCCCCATGAAGATGAAAATGGATTCCCAGCCCATCGACATGGTCAGCCAACCCATAATTGGCGCAAAAATGACGGTGGCAAAGTATTGAGCTGAGTTAAAGATAGCCGCTGCCGTTGCACGTTCTTTAGACGGGAACCAGGCGGCAATAAAGCGGCTGTTACCAGGCATTGAAGGGGCTTCGGCCAGACCGACCAAGAACAACAGAACGGCAAGACTGATGAGGGCACCGTAACCGTCAAAGACGGCAACAAAACCCTGCAGTAACGTGAAGATGGACCAGAGGCTCAGGCTCCAGAGATAGATTTTTTTAGAACCAAAACGGTCGAGTAACCAGCCGCCAGGGATCTGCGCAATACAGTAGGCCCAGGCAAAAGCAGAGAAGATCCATCCCATCTGACCGGGGTCAATCCCCAACGCAGAAGACATATCTTTCCCGGCGATAGCAAGCGTAGTACGGTCACCTACGTTTACGGCAGTGACGATGAATAACATAATGACAATGTGCCACCTGATATTCGTTTTTTTGGCGTAGGCAACGCCCTCAAGATTATTGACTTGACTCATGAAGAACCACCTCGAAGTTATTAAAATATTCGAAATCTAAAAAAATATTACGAGCTGAAACCTATTTTTTATTTTTCCTTCGGCTGAAACTTGTTCATTTGCTCTGCTGAGCACTCGTGCAATGTGTTAAAGATAAAACCCTGCAAGCGCCGTAACAATGTGCATATGCATGAACAAAAGGGCGTGTTTTTCGCGTTTACCTCGAATGGGGTAAAATTTTTGAAGTGGATCACATTTTCTATTGGTATTTGAGTTTCCTGGTAACATTTTGAATCATTTTAATGCTGACTGTTCTTTACGTTCTTGTTTTTATTTTTTTGAATAGTTTCGTAATTCAATCATTAATATAAATTCCGCATGCGGAATTAAAGTTAAATTTAATGCATGAGATTTAACTTATATGTGTGTTTTTGTTTACAAGCAGGTTCGGCGTGGTGGGCACGGTTTGTCGTAATGAAGAAGTGAGCAGGGGATTGCCTGGGTGAGATGGCGTTTTTTTATTCAGAAATTCATTCGAGACTCAAACGTCTCCCGCGGGAGACGTCAAACCGGAATGCTTTATAAATAACCCACTATGGGTAGTGATGTCGAGGCATGAATATTAATCGTAAAGCACGTAATTATTGGGTGATCAATAATACGGTTGTGTAGGTTAAGAAACCTATTGCTGTACAACTTGCAATAGCAATAACAACCAGTAATGCCAGATGGTAAATTTTTAAACCGAACATAATTCCTCCATGGGTTTACTCCTGCCTCCAGTATTTATTCGATGAATTATCGCTTAATTAAATAATAGTAATGAGATTCAGTGATTCATTGATCGATATCAATGAAATGCGGTTATTTCCTGTTTTTACCGCAATTAAAGCTATTAATACCAATTAATGTAGTTAAAAAAAACTATCATTTATTATCTTTTCAAAACATTACGAATTGTTTCATTACCGGGTGTTAAATTAATGCCATCATTTTTTGAAAACTTATCCGAATATTGAGTTGATGCTCAATGGGAATTTTTTATATTAGCAGCTGCGCATTATTTTTAAGCGGGGTTTAAGGAGCGAACCATGAGTTCAAAAAAACCGGATGTCTTATTTTATCAGTACAATGTTGAAGACGTACTGGCGAAAACAAATAGCACAACAGATGGGCTGAACCGAACCGAAGCCGAAAATCGGTTACGTGAATATGGCGAGAACGCCTTACCGCAAAAAGCCGGAAAACCCGCGTGGCTGCGTTTTTTACTGCATTTTAATGATGTGCTTATTTACGTATTGCTGGGCGCTGCTGTCCTGACAACCACGATGGGTCATTGGGTCGATACTCTGGTCATTCTGGGCGTGGCCGTCATCAATGCCATGATTGGGCATATACAGGAAAGTAAGGCGGAAAAATCCCTGCAAAGCATTCGCAATATGCTCTCCAGCGAGGCGATTGTGGTTCGTAATGCGCATCACGAAACGGTTGCCACCACTGCGCTGGTGCCGGGTGATATTGTTATTATTCGCGCTGGTGACCGTATTCCTGCCGACCTCAGAGTAATTGAATCCCATAACCTGCAGGTTGAAGAATCTATTCTCACGGGCGAGTCGACTGTTGTCGAAAAGCATGCCCAGGCGTTAGCGGGGGAATTACCGTTGGGCGATCGCCTGAATATGCTCTATTCAGGAACCACGGTCAGCGCGGGGGCCGGGAGGGGCGTCGTTGTTGCAACGGGGAGTGAAACCGAGCTCGGACACATCAATAAGATGATGTCAGATATTGAAACACACCGTACCCCACTGATGATCCAAATGGATCAGCTAGGCAAAGCCATCTTCATGCTTATTATGATCATGATGGCGGCCTTATTCGCTTTCAGTTTTATGTTCCGGGACTTGCCCGTCTCAGAATTATTGCTTTCGCTGATCAGTCTTGCCGTCGCGTCGGTGCCGGAAGGTTTGCCCGCGATTATCTCTATTATCCTGTCACTGGGTGTGCAAAAGATGGCGCAGCACAAAGCCATTATTCGCAAACTTCCTACGGTAGAAACGCTCGGTGCAATGACGGTTATCTGCTCTGATAAAACCGGCACCCTGACGATGAATGAAATGACCGTTCAGACAATTATCACTGCCGACAAAACCTTACAGGTAGAAGGAAACAGTTATGAGCCAGTTGGCAGGATCTATGAGCAGAATCCGTCATCACCGATCGCCATTGCAGGTGGGTCACTGCTTGAGCGCTATTTCAGAGCGATTGACCTTTGCAATGACAGCCAACTTTTTCAGGATGAAAATCAGTTGTGGCGCATTGCCGGGAATCCAACGGAAGGTGCGCTTAAAACACTGGCCAAAAAAGTGGAATTGCCTGAAACAGAAACGGAATTTCTGAGCACGATCCCGTTTGATTCGCAACACAAGTACATGTCAGCGCTCTATCGTCTGGCTGGCGAAGAGGTGATTTTCCTCACCGGCGCGCCTGATGTGTTGTTCAGGCTCTGCCAGTATCAACAAACCGACCACGGGCTGGAGCCGATCGATCAGGCTTACTGGGATACAAAAATTGAAGAGTACGCGAAGAAAGGGCTTCGCATGGTCGCCGCGGCATGGAAGCCAGGGAGAAAAGGGCAAAAAACACTGTGCCACGACGATTTCCAGGAAGGGACGATTCTGCTGGGCATTGCCGGCATGATGGACCCGCCACGACCAGAGGCTGTTGCCGCTATCCGTGATTGTCTGCAGGCCGGGATCCGCGTGAAGATGATCACCGGTGACCATCCACAAACCGCCATGAGCATCGGCAAACTGCTTGGCATTCGCCATACCCAAAGCGCGATTACCGGTCGGGAACTGGGGTTGATGGATGATGCTCAACTCGGTGAAGCAGCACAGCGGTTTGACATTTTTGCGCGCACCAGCCCGGAAGATAAGCTTCGTCTGGTGCAGGCATTGCAGAAGAAAAACGATGTCGTCGGAATGACCGGGGATGGGGTGAACGATGCGCCCGCTTTGCGACAGGCCGACGTCGGTATTGCGATGGGCATCAAAGGGACGGAAGTAACCAAGGAAGCCGCCGACATGGTCCTGACGAATGATAATTTCGCCACCATCGCCAGTGCCGTTCGCGAAGGCCGCCGGGTTTACGATAACCTCAAGAAGACCATCCTGTTTATTATGCCAACCAACCTGGCGCAGGGGATGCTGATTATCATCGCGCTGCTTGCCGGTAATTTGATGCCTCTGACCCCGGTGCTGATTTTGTGGATGAATATGGCGACCTCGGCAACTCTGTCATTTGGGCTGGCGTTCGAAGCGGGTGAGAAAAACATCATGAACCGTCCACCGCGTAAGCCCGGTATGCACGTGATGGACGGTTTTGCTATCTGGCGCGTTATCTTTGTTGGCTCGATGATTGCGTGCAGTGCCTTTGCCCTCGAAGCCTGGCTGCAACCTTATGGATATTCACCGGAGTTTATTCGTACGGTCCTGCTGCAGATGCTGGTCACCGCACAATGGTTCTACATGATTAACTGCCGCGTGACGGAGAGTTTTTCTCTGAACAGAGGGCTGTTGCGTAACAAAGGGATCTGGATAGTCAGTGCGGTTCTGCTCGTCCTGCAAATGCTGATAATCTATGCGCCTTTCATGCAGATGCTGTTTGGTACTGAAGCATTGCCACTGCGCTACTGGGGCATGACGTTCGCAATTGGCTTTGTCATGTTCCTGATTGTTGAGGTCGAAAAGTCACTGACCCGCAAATGGCATTCAGGAAAACCCGCGCAACAACATTCCGTTTCTTCTTAAGCACAAAAGGCCTGAATAAGATTCAGGCCTGACGCTTTCTTGCTCAGATACTCTTTCCTATTGCGGATCGATCAGCGGAATATGCGGTGCTGCATGGCGAGGCAAGTGCCCTGTAAGGCGCGGATCCGGGCGAACCTCTACCTGGAATGCATAAGGTGTAAAGCCTGAACGGATATAAAAATTGAGCGCGGAAGGGTGGTCGAATGTACAGGTATGGACCCAGAAGCGTTCTATCGATTTTGCCCAGGCTAGTTCAGCGGCTTTGTTGATCACCGCTCGCCCCAGACCTTTACCGGTCGTCCCCTGAACTAATCCAAGGAAGACCAGTTCACATTGGTTTGGCTCCCTGAAATCCAGTTCCAGCATGCCGATGTCGACACCGTTATCACGGATGGTGTAGATAGCAATATCGTCATTGTTAAGGATATTTTTCAGCGTCTGATCAGGCATAAATAACCGGGAAAACCACAACCAGTCTTCGCCGACTTTGCGAAACAGCGTACGATAAGTTGCAAGATCGTCGCCGACAAAAGGTTCAAGGGTCACACCGTCAGGCAGAGGTGCTGCGGCAGTTTGGGGTTTCTGGCGCATATCAAGGCAGGTGACGACCGAGGCCACATGTCCTGCTGGAATATCGGAATAGCCGAATGCGATGTTAATATTGGATGTCGTCACTTTTCTTCCCTTTACCCTTCCGGTTTTTTAACAAGCGCTTCACTATGCCATATCATTCCAATGGCCGGATAGCATCAGTTAACGTGTTGTTGAATTTCCCTTTTATGTTCCATAAACCGGGGTTTTTACTACAAGAAGTTGCAGAAATGAGCGCGTTAAAGTCGTTATTCTGCCAGTAGATTTGTCATAATCAGAAATATTGTTTTTAAGAATTTACTCAACGCAGATCACGTTTTTAACAACTGAAGATTGTGCTGCGGATGTTAACTCCAGATAATCCGCCGAAATTGCCCATTTTTATTACGGCATGCTACTGCGCAAGCAGGCAAGACCAAAATAGAAATGCTCTCCCGTTAAGGGGAGCGTCTCTGTTTTGGTCTTTTTTTTTGCCCCAACACCAGGGAAACACCATGAACTATAAAGAGATTGCAGAACAGATACTCCAGAACGTGGGCGGCGCGGAGAATATTCGTACATTGACCCACTGTGCCACGCGTTTGCGTATGGAGTTTAACGATCGTAGTAAAGTCCAGGACGACGCCGTCAGTCAGATCCCCGGCGTCATTAGCGTTGTCGAGAAGGGCGGTCAGTTTCAGGTTGTGATTGGTAACGAGGTTCAGCAGGTTTTCCGCCTGCTCAACAAAGCGTTGCCGGAGAAAAAAGCCGTTGTCGGGGAAAACAGAGATCAGAAACGTAATGGGGTGATTACCCGCATCATCAGCGTGATTTCCACCACTTTCACGCCGGTGATCCCGGCCATCACTGGGGCGGGGATGATCAAGGCGTTGCTGGCCATCCTCAAACTGACGGGGCTGATTAGCGCTACCAGTCCTACTTACCAGTTGCTGAACATCATCGCCGATGCTGCGTTCTTCTTCCTGCCGGTGCTGCTGGCTTACGGTGCCTCAATGAAGTTCGAATGTAACCCGATCCTGGCGATGACCATCGCAGGCGTGTTGCTGCATCCGGGGATTGGACAGATGATGGCCGCCGGAAAACCGGTGGACTTTCTGGGCATCAACGTCCTGCTTTCTGACTACGCAGGTTCGGTGTTGCCCATTATTCTGACCGTCTGGTTGATGTCATGGGTGGAGCGCTTCGCGGAAAAAGTCTCGCCATCCATCATCAAATTCTTTATCAAGCCGATGCTGATCCTGCTGATTACCGCGCCGCTGGCGCTGGTAGTGGTCGGCCCGGCAGGTATTCTGCTTAACGATCTGGTGGCGGCAGGTGCGGCAACGATTGACCGTCATGCAAGCTGGTTAATTCCAATGTTGATGGGCACATTACAACCGTTCCTGATTATCACCGGCACTGCCTGGGCAATGACGCCGATTGCGACCGGTCAACTGAGCAAAAATGGCTTCGAGATGATTAACGGCCCAGGCATGCTGGCCTCAAACGTGGCGATGGGTGCGGCAACACTGTGCGTGGCGATGAAAACCAAAAACAGCAACCTGCGCCAACTGGCCTCTTCATCCGGTTTTACTGCGCTGCTGGGGATCACTGAGCCTGCGCTTTACGGGGTATTGCTTAAATACCGCCGTGTGCTGGTGGCCGCGATGATTGGTGGGGGTTGCGCCGGGATGTACGCAGGATTAAGTGGACTGGTACGCTATGCGTTTGTCTCTCCGGGTCTTGCCGCATTACCGGCGTTTATCGGTGAAAACCCGATGAACATTGTTCATGCGCTGGTGACCGTGGCGATTTCGATTGTGGTGACTTTCGCCATTACCTGGATGTTTGCGTTTAAAGATGCAGAAGAAGAGATTACCGCACCACTGACGGCAACTCATACCTCGTTGGCACCGACTGTATCGGGAGATAGCGTGGTTGCAAGCCCACTGAGTGGTGACGTTGTCACGTTATCCGACGTGAATGATGATGTTTTCTCCGGCGGGTTACTGGGCCAGGGTGTAGCGATCTATCCACAGGAAGGGGTGCTGAAAGCACCTTTCGATGGAAAAGTGATGATGTTCCTCCCGTCATGCCATGCAGTAGGTCTGCAGGATGCCAATGGCCTCGAACTGCTCATCCATATTGGCATTGATACCGTCAATCTTAACGGCCAGCACTTCCAGTCGTCGCTCAAAGTGGGTGATGAAGTGAAAGCAGGCGAGACGCTGATTACCTTCGACATCGCTGCGATAAAAGCCGCTGGTTATGACTTGATTACGCCCGTTGTGGTAGTGAACGGCGATGACGATGCCACGCTGCGTATGACAACGGCCTCCTCAGTAACCTTTGGCGATGAGCTGATGGTGCAATCCAAAAACGGGGGCGCAGTATGATTTACCAGAACGCCGCCCCTTTCCCGGAGGGCTTCCTCTGGGGAGCCTCAACCTCTGCGTATCAGGTTGAAGGGGCCTGGAATGAAGACGGCAAAGGGCCCTCGGTTGTGGACATGATTACGCACCCGGCGGGTACGGCAGATTTCCGCGTCGCCAGTGACCATTACCATCGCTTCGAAGAAGATGTCGCATTGATGGCGGAAATGGGTCTGAAGGCCTACCGCTTCTCCGTCGCCTGGTCCCGGGTTATCCCCCAGGGAGATGGAGACGTCAACGCCGCCGGGCTGAATTTTTACCGTCGCTTAATCGACGCCCTGATCCGACATCGGATAACCCCTGTGGTCACGCTGTATCACTTTGATTTACCCAGGGCGCTGGAACAAAAGGGCGGTTGGCTTAATCGCGATACTATCGATGCCTTCGTCCGCTATGCGACGTTACTGTTCAGCGAGTTTGGCAGCAAAGTGCCCTTATGGCTGACCATTAATGAACAGAACACCATGATCCTGCATCCGGGCGCAATTGGCGTGCCCGAAGGTGGTGAACTGCCGGACCAGAAAACGCTTTATCAGCAGAATCACCACATGATGCTGGCGCAGGCGCAGGTGTTTGCCCTTTGCCACCGCGACTACCCGGGCCTGAAAATTGGCCCGGCGATAAATACCACCTCGATGTATGCCGAGACCTGTAAACCCGAAGATGCCATTGCCGCGCATAACTGGGAGACGCTGCGTTGTTGGAGTTTTCTCGATGTGGCCGTCCACGGGCGTTACAACGCGCTGGCCTGGGCCTGGCTGCGGGATCGGCGACTGACGCCCGTATTCGAGGAAGGTGATGCGGATATTCTGGCCCAGGCGAAGCCTGATTTTATCGCGATAAACTATTATTCGACCGCCACCATCGCAGCCAGTCGAGGTGACGGTAATGATGTGGCCCCGCGTGCGGGCGATCAGCAAATCATGCTTGGCGAGACGGGGGTCTATCGACCGGCAGAAAATCCGTGGGTGGGCAAAACGCCTTACGGTTGGGTGGTCGACCCGGTAGGGTTGCGCCTGACGTTACGTAAAGTGTGTGAGCGCTATGGCCTGCCTGTTCTGATCACTGAAAACGGGATGGGCGCACCGGACAAGCTGGAAGACGATGGCACCATTAATGATGACTACCGTATCGCATTTTTGCAGGCTCATATCGAACAGATGCAGCTGGCGATTGCCGATGGTGTCGACCTTATGGGTTATTGTCCGTGGGCAGCGATTGATGTGGTTAGTACGCATCAGGGCTATGCCAAACGCTACGGGTTTATTTACGTCGATCGCGGCGAAGAGGACCTGAAAGCGCTGCGCCGGATCCGCAAACGTAGCTTCTGGTGGTATAAGGGTGTGATTGCACGAAACGGTAATTCTGAGGACGACGCTCAGCCATGATTGTTCAAAAGGTGCTTAACAATAGTCTGGTACTTTCCTGCGATGACGAGAGCCGGGAGGTGATCGTCATGGGGAAGGGTATCGGCTTTAGTAGCCGACCAGGCGATGACATAGCGCCTGAGAAAATCGAAAAGTTGTTTGTGGTGCAGGAGCAAACAAACCGCAGCGGGTATCTGGAGGCACTCTCCTCCATGCCCGATGCGGTAATCGAAATGGCTTCGATGATCATTTCACGGGCCAATGCTCAACTGGCGAATAAGGTTCGGGAACAGATTTTTTTCACCCTGGCCGATCACCTGATGTTTGCCATTGAACGCTGTCAGAAAGGCATTGCGATTCAGAACCGGTTGCTGTCAGAAGTCCGCCGTTTTTACCCGCAGCAGTTTCGGGTAGCCAGTGAGGCCGTCGCGGCGATTAATCAGCAGCACGGGCTTCATCTGCCCGATGAAGAGGCGGGGAATATTGCCTTTCATCTGGTGAACGGTCAAACGCAGGGGGATGACGTAGCTCAGACCATGCAGTCGGTGAAGATGCTCAAGGACATCTTTAATCTGGTGCAGTATCACTTCAAACGGGAGATTGATACCAGTTCGCTGAACTACTCACGATTTCTGATCCACATGCAATTCTTTCTGCAGCGCTTACAGGAAGGGGAACTGGATACATCGCGTGACAGCTTCCTGCTGGTGCAAATCATCAAGGAGTTTCCACATGTCTACCGCTGTTCATTGCTGATTCGCGACTATGTGAAATCGCAGCTTGATATCACGCTGGGCGGAAATGAGCTGCTGTGGCTGACGGTTCATCTCGTGCGGATTACTGGAGCAGATGCGGAATAAGTGGGCAGGCCCGGGAGAACGTCAGTGCCGCCATTTTCCCCCTCTCTCCCGAGGGCGAGGGGGAAAGCACACTCTGGCGATTACTCACCCCAGCGGTGTTTGATATAACTCACTGCATCACGGGTCTGCGGTTGATCGAGATAGCCTTCACGGAACAGAATCGTGCCGCTGATTTGCGGGATGGCATCATTCAGATCAAGCTGCTTTTTCAACTCAGGCACGCCACCGCTGACCGTCCAGTCTGGCTCGTTTTTTGACGGTTCCCCGACTTTATAAAGTGCCACGCCAATGTAGAGTCGCGTTTTGGTCGGTTTCACCACCTCTGCCCACCATTTAGCCAGCACATCATAGCGGGCTGCGTCACGGGCAAACGGCCAGTAGATTTGCGGGGCGATGTAATCCAGCAACCCCTGTTGTACCCATCTCCGGGTATCGGCGTAGGACTCATCATAAGCGGCTGCACCACGGGTATCAGAACCGGCCGGATCGTGAGAACGGTTGCGCCACACACCTGTCGGACTCACACCAAATTCCACGTTAGGATTGAGTTGCTTAATCGTACGCGATACCTGTTCGATCAGCTCCTGGGTGTTATGTCGCCGCCAGTCTGCTTTGGAACTGAACCCCTGGCCGTACTGCCTGAAGGTACTGTTGTCATTGAGTGCAGAACCCGCTGATTCCGTATAGAAGTAGTCATCGAATTGCACGCCATCGACAGGATAGCGCGCTACGACCTCAGCAATAATGCTGGTTATCCAGTCTCGCGCTTGTGGAATGCCGGGATCGAGAACGTAACGGTCACCAGAGGTACGGATCCAGTCGCGGTGCAGCACGAATACGCTTGCCGGATTGAGAGACAGCGTCCGGTTGAGTTCGGCCGCCGTAGAGGGTTTGATATTGGTTGAGACACGGTAGGGGTTAAACCAGGCGTGAACCCGCATCCCACGTTTGTGCGCTTCATCCAGCATAAACTGCAGCGGATCGTAGCCCGGATCCATACCAATGGTGCCGGTCAGCATATCTGACCACGGCAAAATCTTTGATGGCCAGAGCGCTGTCCCGTCCGGTTTCACCTGGAAGAAGACGGTATTGATGCCCAGACTTTTCAGCTTATCCAGTTTGGTCGTGAGTGCCGTCTGTTGAAGCCGGATACGTACGGCAGGGCTGCTGCCATTCACTGAATTTAACGGCGGCCAGTCAAGGCGGGAAACCGTGGTCAGCCAAACTCCGCGCATCGGCTCGTTGCGCTGTTGCGATTTATCCGCGAGGGGATGTTTAGCGACGGGCGGAAGAGGGGTCACGAGTGACGCAGGGGGTTTAGAGGTGCAGCTGGCGAGCAAAAGCGCCGTTGCCATAAACACACAGCTTTTTTTAATTCTGGTTAGCGGAAAAAAACAGCGCGAGCGGTTAATGGGATACTCCGGTATGTCGGTTGTCGCCTGGAAGGCACATTTTCGGCTTATTAAAGGTTAAGTCAATGCACTCGGGTTAATTGCACAACGTGCATAGGGGAAGAACCTCTTTGCCAGACAGTGGTATTAACAACTAACAGGACTTAATGCATGACAGGATCGGGCAAATCCTGGCTTAAGGCGCAGAAATACAGTCTTTTTTTTACTCGCCTGTCGCTTTTAACGGCTTCGATTATGCTTAAAAAGAGTCGCCGTATCTTTCCTGGAAAAGCGCCAATGAAAACGCGTATAAGAAAACTAAAAAATCGGTATCCATTGCACATTCAAATAACCGTGCTTTTTACGTTATTAATTGTCTCAATTGGCAGCATCATCATTCTGTTCAGTCATAGTCAACTGACTAAACTGGCCGAAGTCAGCACACATCAGCGTTATCAACAAACCGGCGAAGCGATTGCTGCGGAACTGAATTCGGTGACCCGCACCATGGCGAGTTCGGTGAATATTCTGGCGAAAATGCCGGTTGCCGATGCGACGACTGAGTCAGAGCGTATGGCGCAGCTAAGCAATTTCATTATGGTTTTGCAGCAGAACAATTACGCCAGCTCGGTATATAGCGCCTGGGACAATGGCGACTTTTTTATTCTGCGGCGGTTAACAAGCCAGCGTCGTGCCGTATTTAAAAGTCCGGATAATGCGCAATGGCTCGCCCAAATCTACCGTTTTGATGTCAGTCCGCCGGAAAAAAAAGAGTTTTATTTAGACAATAAGCAAAACATTATTTCATCTGCCACTGTGCCTTTTGATAATTACGATCCGCGTAGCAGGGGTTGGTATACCCTTGCCAGGTCGGAAAAGGCACTGATTACGTCGCCCAATTATATTTTTAAAGCCACGGGTGAAACCGGCTTTACCTACAGTCAACAGGCCGATAATCAACATGCGGTGATTGGCCTCGATGTGTCACTCGCGTCACTCTCTGCATTTTTACAACAACAAGGGTTACCGCCGGGCAGTCAGGCCGCAATTTTGTCAGAATCGGGTGAGGTCATCGCCAGCCAGCCCACACCTGAGCACGATAATCATGGCGGTCTGAAAATGGTTATTTTGCCGGTACTTAAACCTCTACTTGAAGGGGCGTCAGGTAAGAGCCACATTTTTAGTGTTGAAAATCAGGAATGGTATGGTGCGGTAATCAATATTCACAGCATGGGAAAGGACTACCACCTTGCGATAGCCACCCCGGCGGTTTATCTGACTGCCGGAGCCAGTTCTATTAGCAACCGTTCTACGCTGATCGCATTTTTGTTGCTTCTGCTTAGCCTGCCGGTTATCTGGTATTTCTCCCGAAAAATATCCCATCCGCTACTCAGACTACGTAAAGATGCGGAAGAGATAAGCAGCTTACATTTTGAGGCAGATGAACATTCCGGAAAAAGCTCGATCATTGAAGAGATTGATGACTTGCATACCGCAATGGCAAAAATGAAGCAGACGCTGATCAAGTTTATTTCGATGGGCAGCATGTTGACCGTGAAGAATAATTTTACCCAGCAGATGCAAGGGCTACTCACCGAAACCATCGAAATCGCTGACATGACCGGCGGTATGGTGTTTCTTGCCAATCAGGATGTGAATTTCTTTTCGCCCGTTGCCTTTCGTTGGGAGGACGAGAACATTGATTTTTCCGAACTTCCGTTGTTGGCCGTTGACAATGAACGATGTGATTCATTCTGGAAAATACTGGGTGGGCAGACGGTAAGCGGTACACTCACCCGGGACAATATTCCGGGGCCACTGCTGGCGTTTTTGCTGCCGCATTTACCCTTACGTTATGTCGCCGTACCCATGCAGACACACGATAATCACCCCATGGGGTTCCTGCTATTGTTCAACACCGACACGCTGACTGATAAACAAGAAAATGCAAAAATTCAGTTGATCAATTCGCTGGTGGGCATGCTTTCTGTGGCGATTGAAGCTCAGCATTTGCTGGTGGAGCAAAAGAAATTGCTGAATGCCTTTATCAGACTGATTGCCGGTGCTATCGATGAAAAAAGTCCTTACACCGGTGGTCACTGTCAGCGTGTACCGGTCATCACCAAGATGCTGGCAAAAGCCGCCGTGGAGACACAGGAGGGGCCTTTTGCCAGTTTCACGCTTTCCGAAAACGAGTGGGACGAATTACACACTGCCTGCTGGCTGCATGATTGCGGGAAGATCACGACGCCGGAAGCCGTTGTTGATAAAGCCACCAAGCTGGAGCTGATTTACAACCGAATCCATGAAATCAGAATGCGGTTCGAGCTACTTAAACGGGAAAAAGAGATTGCATTTTTACGTCAGCAGAGTGAAGAGGCTGACGTGAACGCGCTGGAAGAGACGCTGCGCCAGCTCGACGACGATTTCTATTTTATTGCCCGCTGCAATATTGGTAGCGAGTTTCTTTCTGATGACGCTCTGTCGCGGATTAACCTGATTGCCAACTACCGCTGGACACGGACGCTTGATGACGCAGCCGGGGTTTCGCAGGAAGAGTTGAATCGCAAAAATCGCTACCCAGGCGCTGTATTACCCGTGCAAGAACCGATGCTGGCAGATAAAGAAGAGCATATTGTCTATCGTTCTGCCGTCAGCAAAGAGGCGGACAGATATAACTTCAAGCTGAAAAAACCGATGTTCCAGTATAACTACGGTGAAATTTACAACCTGTCCATTCGCCGCGGTACGCTAAATGACGAGGAGCGCTACAAGATTAACGAGCATATTATGCAGACCATTATCATGCTGGATAATCTGCCGTTCCCGCGCACGATGGCGAATGTGACCACGATTGCCGGTGGTCATCACGAACGCGTAGATGGCAAAGGGTACCCGTATCAGCTCGATCATACGCAGATGAGTGTGCAGGTCAAAATGCTGGCCATTGCGGACGTGTTTGAGGCGTTAACCGCGATCGACCGGCCTTACAAACCTGGAAAATTGCTCTCTGAGGCGTTGAGTATTATGGTCAGTATGGTGAACGAAAATCACCTGGACCGGGAGTTGTTTATCCTGTTCCTGCAATCGGGTGTGTGGAGTGATTACGCACGTGCCTACTTAGATCCCGAGAAAACAGACAGTGTGAATGTCGCTGTTTTGCTGGAAAAAGTGATGCCGCAGCAGGAGGAAGGGAGAATACTGGAAGCCAGTCCGGCTTAAGGGTTTTGACCAGAAGCGAGCGCTACATCGGCCCGCTTCTGGTTACGCCATCTTATTCAAAAAGACTGCGATGTAACGCTTTCACTGCGCTGTCTGAAGATTCTGCCGGAAGCAGGAAACAGAGCGTGTGGTCGGATGCACCGTGGCAAATCATACGCACATGGTGCTTTTCCAGTTCAGCGAACACATCTTTGCACACACCAGATGCCTGGGTCAGTTCATTGCCAATCAATGTCACCAGATCCAGGCCGGTTTCCAGCTCCACACGGCAACGCGATGACAGTTCGGTCAGTAATGACGTCGTCAGCGAGTCAGCATCACCTGAGGTGGCGCATGAGGAGTTGAGGATCAGCGCAATGCTGGTTTCAGATGTGGTCACCAAATCAATCAACGCATTATGGCGCGACAGCACGGCAAACATTTCAGCCAGGAACGCGCAGGCCGGCTGCGTATTCAGACTGTGCAACTTCAGCAGTGTCTGCTTGCGCCGGATAGCCAGCGCACGGTAGCGCGGTGGGTTTTCCGCATGGCGACACACCAGGGTTCCACCTGCTGACGGATTTTTGCTGGAGCCGACAAACACCGGAATGTCTTTGCGCATCGCAGGCAGCATGGTTGCCGGATGCAGCACTTTGGCCCCATAGGCGGCCATTTCGCTGGCTTCAGAGAATGAGACTCTGTCCATGCGCTGTGCCTGAGGAACGATGCGCGGGATCGGTGGTGTAAATCCCGGCAACATCGGTCCAGATATCCACGCGCGCGGCATGTAATGCTTCACCAAACAGTGAGGCGCTGTAATCGCTGCCGCCACGGCCGAGTGTCGTTGTTTGTCCCGGTTGCAGTCGCTGCCAATAAAGCCCTGGGTAATGATCAGCGCCTGTTCAATGCGCGGGCGTAGCTGTTTTTCTGCCAGTTCAGCGGTTTCGGCAATCTGCGGTTCCGCGCAGCCAAAAGTAGTCATTGGTGCGGATCACTTTGCGGGCATCGAACCACTCGGTATCAACGTCGCGTTCACGCAGCACTTCGACAAACAGCAGGCTGGACATCAGTTCACCGTGGCTGACCAGCGCGTCACTCAGCGCAGTTGAACGCGGCGTGTGCTGCTGTTTCAGCAAGGCGGCTGATGTTTTCGAGCAGATGATCGATTTCCTGGCCGATAGCCGTCAGGCTGTTTCAGGCGAGAAATAATGTTGTACTGAATGGTGCGCAGGGTGTCGATCTTGTCCATGCGATCGCTGGCTTTCGAGGCCTGCGGCAAGTTCCACTAACAGATTGGTAACGCCTGCGGAGGCAGATAACACAACCAGACGAACATCCTGGTCAGCAAGGACGATGGAGGCACTGCGGTTCATCGCGTCAAAGTCAGCAACGCTGGTACCGCCAAATTTGGCAACGACGATTTGTGGATAAATGCGAGTCATAACAATCTCATATCAGGGCGCCATTAAGAAATGGCAAGAAAATTTTCATTCTCGGCATAAGGGAAGGTGAACTTCGCCTTACGAAATGTCCGCCCGCGAACATTTCTGATTACAACCCAGGATGCTATGCTCCCGTTGTCGATAACGTGTTTCGCCTGTCACACGTTACGGGGTGTGATGCGCATTATATGACTTAAATTATTGGTTTCCTTTTCTTTGTCAGGATTGAGTTTTTACTCATTCGTCAGCGGGGCAGAGCTGTCGTGAAAACGTCACGTCTTAACGTTAAAGTCCCGCCACAGTCGTTAAAAATACCTGCTGGCTCGCCGTACAGGAATAATTAGCGCGGGCATAGTAAGTGATTTAACCGGTCTGGATCGATGTTTTCCTTAGGCTTTTACAGTAAGCCAATGAAAAAAATAATAATTTTTTTAAAAGCTGACTTCAATCATTTGCGTTAAATAAAGGTATGATTTGCAAGGAAAAATTTTGTAATAAACAGCAAGAAATAAAACGTTGAGTCCGTTGCTAAAACAACATATATTAGCCGCGTTTTTTACTACCCCGCCCATTAACCTTTAATTCAACCCGGCGTTCATGATACCCGCGGTTGTAGGAGTGATATGATGACGGATAAAGTCCGTATTGATTCTTTGAGTGCTAATTCATTACCGCAAAGCAATGAAACCTTTTTAGCAAGACAAGCTGAGTTTGAATCTAACGTCAGGAGCTATCCGCGTAAACTGCCATTGGCAATTGCCAAAGCGCAGGGTGTCTGGATTACCGATGTTGAAAATAATCAATATCTTGATTGCCTCGCAGGTGCCGGGACTATGGCACTTGGCCATAACCATCCTGAAGTGCTTCAAAGCATCCAAAGTGTCATTACCAGTGGCTTACCGTTACATACGCTCGATCTGACCACGCCGCTGAAAGATGAGTTTTCATCTTATCTGCTGTCGCTGCTGCCAGGTCAGGGTAAAGAATATTGCCTGCAGTTCACCGGTCCGTCCGGCGCTGATGCCGTTGAAGCTGCACTGAAACTGGCGAAAAAAGTCACCGGCCGTTCTGGCGTGATCAGCTTCTCCGGCGGTTACCATGGCATGACCCATGGCGCGCTCTCCGTGACGGGTAACCTGTCACCGAAAGAAGCCGTCAATGGCATGATGCCAGAAGTGCAGTTTATGCCTTACCCGAACCAGTACCGTTGCCCGCTGGGTATCGGCGGTGAAGCCGGCGTTAAAGCACTGACTTACTACTTCGACAACCTGATCAACGATGTTGAAAGTGGCGTGCGTAAGCCTGCCGCGGTGATCCTGGAAGCCGTACAGGGCGAGGGCGGTGTTAACCCGGCTCCGGTTGAGTGGCTGCAACGCATCCGTAAAGTGACTCAGGAACACGGCATTATCCTGATCATCGACGAAGTGCAGGCTGGTTTCTGCCGTACCGGCAAACTGTTTGCCTTCGAACACGCCGGTATCGAGCCAGACATTATCGTGATGTCCAAAGCTGTGGGTGGCGGTCTGCCATTAGCTGTTCTGGGTATCAAAAAGCAGTTCGACGCATGGGCGCCGGGTCACCACACCGGTACTTTCCGTGGCAACCAGCTGGCGATGGCGACCGGCCTGACCACGCTGAAAATCCTGAAAGACGATCGTATTGCCGATAAAGTCGCTATCCAGGGCGAGTGGCTGAAAGGCAAACTGGGCGAGCTGCAGAAACGCTACCCGGTCATTGGTCACGTGCGCGGTCTGGGTCTGATGATCGGTATTGAGATCGTTAAACCGAACGAAGCGCAGGATCACATGGGTTGCTACCCGGCCGATGGCGAACTCTCTGCACTGACTGCAGAAAGAGTGCTTTAAAGCAGGTCTGATTCTGGAGCGCGGCGGCCGTAACGGTTGTGTCGTGCGTCTGCTGCCATCGCTGTTAATCTCCAATGCTGAACTGGAAATTTTCCTCGATAAATTTGAAACCGCCCTGCTGAATGCTGGCGTTAAGCCTGTTTAATCGGAGTTCATCGAGCGAATGTCTGATTTAAATCTGATTCTGTCAGGTTCTGCGCAAAGTATTGCCGCCTATCAGGACGCTATCGACCAAAGCACAAAAGCCGTGGTGGAATGGTTGACAGCAGCCTGAAATGTACCAGGGCAAAACCGTTGAGCAGCTTCGCGAGCGTATCAACCTTAGAATTTAGCTCTCAGGGCCTGGGTAACCAGGCCGCCATTGAGCGCGCGGTTGAGTACTTCCTCAAAGACAGTCTGTCCGTGCACCATCCGCAATGTGTGGCGCATTTGCACTGCCCGAGTCTGGTGATTAGCCAGGCTGCTGAAGTGTTTATCAATGCCACCAACCAGAGCATGGACTCCTGGGATCAAAGCCCGTCAGCCACCATCATGGAAGTGAAGCTGGTTGAATGGCTGCGTGAGCAGGTTGGTTTTGAAGCGGGCGACGCCGGTGTGTTCACCAGCGGCGGTACGCAGAGCAACCTGATGGGCCTGATGCTGGCGCGCGATGCGTTCTTCGCTCGCCAGGGTCATTCTGTTCAGCAGAATGGTTTGACGGGTGATCTCAGCAAACTGAAAGTGTTCTGTTCTGAAAATGCGCACTTCTCCGTGCAGAAGAACATGGCGCTGATGGGGCTGGGCTATCGTTCCGTGACGCTGGTGAAAACCGACGAGTTCTCACGCATGGACATTAACGATCTGTCTGAGAAACTGGCGCAGGCGAAAGCCAACGGTGAGCAGGTGATGGCGATTGTTGCTACTGCCGGTACCACCGATGCGGGTGCGATCGATCCGTTAGCGGAAATTGCAGCGCTGGCCGCGAAAGAAGACATCTGGGTTCACGTTGATGCAGCCTGGGGCGGCGCGCTGCTGCTGTCCGAGAAGTATCGTCATTACCTGAATGGCCTTGAGTTAGTGGATTCCGTTACCCTGGACTTCCACAAGCAATTCTTCCAGACCATCAGCTGTGGCGCGTTCCTGCTGAAAGATGCTCGTCATTACCAGCTGATGCGTTACCAGGCCGCGTACCTGAACTCTGATTTCGATGAAGAGCATGGCGTACCGAACCTGGTGTCGAAGTCTCTGCAGACCACTCGTCGTTTTGATGCCCTGAAATTGTGGATGGGTCTTGAAGCGCTGGGTAAAAAGCAGTACGCCGAAATCATTGATAACGGCGTGACGCTGGCACAGGACGTGGCGCAGTTTGTGACTGAACAGCCGCATCTGGAACTGGTAATGAAGCCGCAGCTGGCGAGCGTACTTTTCCGCTTCCGTCCGGAGCAGGGCGACACGGCATTTGTTGCTTTGCTGAACCAGCGCATCGGCGATGCGTTGCTGGCATCTGGTGCCGCGAACGTGGGCGTAACAGAAGCCGACGGCGTAACCTGCCTGAAACTGACGTTGCTGAACCCGACCGTGAACCTGCAGGACGTTAAAGTACTGCTGGCCAGCGTGAAAGAGTGCGGTCTGCAATTGCTGAACGCCTGAGTTTCTGGCGTTAAAAAAACAGAAGCCGGTTGCAGAAATGCAGCCGGCTTTTTTATTGCCTGAGTATAAAGCCGACGGTAGTACTACGGTCGGCTTTTTCAGTGAGGGGGAATTTATTCCCGCGTCAGTTCGTAACTGCTTTTTTCACCACCAATGATAAAGCTCAGGCGTAATTTCCCATTAGGCAGCAATTGGATCTGATGGGGCGTTTGTGATTTGTGGTACGGATGGCTGAACAGTTCCGGTTTCTCAGAATAGGCATAGCTCTGGAAGTACAACTCGTCGCCAACCCAGTGCACATCATTGTACAGGTGGTGCCAGTTTTCACTTGGTGCATGGAACAATGTGTATTGCCCCTTACTGTTTTTAACAATTTCCAGTTGGGTAGCGTTTTTTTCCTGCCATTTACCGACATATTTCGCCAGATCTTTATGCGCAGGTATAACGGGAGACGCAACAAAGTCTGTTGGCTTATAAGCTGTTTCTTTGTTTTCGTTTTTGTTTTTTGGCACATAAAGAGAACACAGAGGTACAGCTTTGGTGACCTTAAGATAGGAAAAGGTCAGGCTTTCATTTTCCAGTTCAAGGGGCTGTTCCAGTTTCATCACGCGCCCAACAATACCCAGAATCTTCAGTTGGTTCTTATAACCGGGTGAGGATAAATGAATCGTCTGACTGTTTTTATCAACAACGTAGTGAGATGTCTCCACGTCGATTTCTACAAGCGGGTTTTCACAGTTGAATGAGTGCAACAACGCCTGGTCATCAGCGCGAAACTCTACAACATTGGCGATGCCGTTTTTCAACGGCAGCATGGCCCAGAAACCGACAAGCATATTTTTATCCGCAGGTGAGGCTGAAGTCGCAGGAGACTTTGCGCAGCCACTGATCAGAGTCGCGAGTAAGATAACGTTTACGAGTTTAAGCATGGTACATCCTGTAAATGAGCAACAAGAAAGGGGCGTAGTGTAAACCAGCCAGAGGTAAGTCACGATGTGGGAGAGCTACTGATTCTGGTAGCTCCGGATACTGAGAGAAAAAGTCAGCAGACGCAGGAACATAGATAGCAACACATCAGAACGCTGGGATGGATTCAATTTAACATAATATACATTATGCGCACTTAAATGGATTAAGGCAGAATCCATGGTTTTACAGTCATGATTACCCTGGTCATTTATGGGCATCTTCTGTTCCTTCTTTGGTTCCTGGTATCCAGGTTGAACCTCCAGGCTATGCCTGGTTTCATTGTTCTGATTTTCTCTGAGCGCCGAACGCCCACACAACGCATCCCATTGTGTTCATACTCACTCATTTTTTAAACTGCCTTCGCTAACCCAAACATTACCAACCTTGTATGCTGTTTGCCTGCATGCAGAATTTTTATTTCAGGCATACACAACTCACTGCATCGTATCGTCATCATGGCTGTTTGAATTTATTCAACACGTTCTGATTCCGCCTTTATAGCTGCCCCGCATGACTGAGTTATTTGTATCATCTCGTTCGTTTTTATCTGCCCGTATTTCCCACTTAAATTCCCCCTAAAACGCTACGGAAACTTTTTAATAACAGGCTGTTATCTATTTAATTGACACTATTTCTTCAGCATTGTATAAAACTGCGCCCATAGTATTAATTCTCATTCACATTTGAGCCCAAATTTGGGCCTGCAGAGATAACTCAACGAAGGATAGCGTTACATGAAAAAGGTCATCAGTGCTTTAGGATTGGTTTTCGCCTCGGTTAGCCCCGCATTTGCTACTACCTACCCTGTCACCATTGAAAACTGCGGATATCAGGAGACCTTCACCAAAGCGCCTGAGCGTGTGGTCGCACTGGGTCAAAATACTGTGGAAATTCTGCTGTTGTTGGGCCTTCAGGACAAAGTCGTTGCCAGCGCATTCTGGCCGACAAAAGTCCTGCCTTCGCTTGCTAAACAAAATGAACAAGTTAAAACACTGACCGTAGAAATCCCGACGCTTGAATCCGTCCTGGCTCAGAATCCTGATTTTGTTCCTGCTCAGTTGCCATTACTGCTGGGGCCGGAAAGTAAAGTGGCTAAGCGTGAAGATCTCGCTACCGTCGGCGTGAACAGCTATGTGTCCCCGGGCATGTGCGCAACCAAAAAAGCCGTCGGTGATATGTACGGTAGCCGTCAGAAACTCTGGGATATGAGTTTCTTGTATAAAGAAATCGCTGATTTTGCGACCATTTTTAACGTCGAAGATCGCGGTAATGCGCTTGTTGCTGACTTCAAAAAACGCGAAAGCGATCTGCGGGCCGAATTCACGAAGAATAAGAAAGACCTGTCGTTCGTGTTCTGGTTCTCCAGCTCATCGCCCTCCTCTGATGCCTATGTTGGCGGCAAGAACAGTGCGTCCGGTTTTATCGCCAACGTACTGGGTGGCCATAATGCCATCACGTCTGAAACTGAGTGGCCAACCGTGGGCTGGGAAAGCATCATTGCTGCAAACCCGGATGTGATCGTCGTCTCCAGCCTCGATCGTAACCGCTGGGCGCTTGATAACGCAGAAGAAAAAATTAAATTCCTGAAAAGCGATCCGGCCGTCAGCCAGCTTGATGCGGTCAAAAAAGGCCACATCGTAGTGATGGATGGCCAGGCCATGAACCCCACTATTCGCACCATTTATGGCGCAGAACAAATTGCTGAACAGCTCAGAAAAATGGGGCTGAACTGATGACCCAGGCAGTAATCCAGGCCCGACAGGGCCTGCTTCTGACCACATCGACGATACTGGCACTGGTGTTACTGGTGCTGGTTACGGCAATTGGTGTCAGTGTGGGAGAACTGTCTATCCCGCTAAGCAGTGTGTTCTATGCACTCACCAACCGACTTGGCCTGACAGAAGTGCCGCTCAGCCGCATTTATGAAAGTGTTATCTGGGATTTTCGACTGAGTCGTGCACTGGTGGCGGCCTGCTGTGGTGCGGGTCTGGCGATTTGCGGCGCGGTACTGCAAAGCCTGCTGAAAAATGCGCTGGCGGAACCGTATGTTCTGGGGGTGTCGGCGGGCGCATCAACCGGTGCGGTCTCAGTTGTGGTTTTGGGGATTGGTACCGGGGCCGTTTCGCTTTCCGCCGGGGCATTTGCCGGCGCGTTTGCGGCCTTTGCTTTTGTGGCTTTCCTCACTAATGGCGCGCGCGGGGGTAACGAACGCACGATTCTCGCGGGCGTGGCGGCGTCACAACTGTTCAACGCCATTACGGCGTATACGATCAGCACCTCCGCCAGTGCTCAACAGGCGCGTGATGTGATGTTCTGGCTGTTAGGTAGCTTCAGCGGTGTGCGCTGGCCGGAGTTCCAGTTAGCGCTGGTCGTCATGCTGCTCGGCCTGGCCGTGTGCCTTTACTACTCGCGTGCACTGGATGCCTTCACCTTTGGTGACGATGCCGCTGCCTCTCTGGGTATCAATGTTCCCGTCGTTCGTTTGGTTCTCTTTACAGCTACTGCACTGATGACGGCGACCATTGTCAGCATGGCGGGATCGATTGGCTTCGTCGGTCTGGTTGTTCCCCACATGATGCGCTTCTTCTTTGGCCCGCTTCACCGCACGTTGCTGATTGCCAGTGCGTTGGCCGGCGCCATTTTGATGGTACTGGCGGATATTGCCTCTCGCATATTGATTGCCCCGCAAAGCCTGCCGGTTGGCGTGGTTACGGCCCTGGTTGGTGTGCCGTTCTTCGCCGTCATTATCTATCGTTCAAGGAACAAGTGATGAGTATCATTGCTGAAAATATTACCTGGAAGGTAGGTAAAAAAGTCATTATTAACAATGTGTCTCTGTCGGTCGCCCAGGGGCAAACGGTGGGATTACTGGGACCCAATGGCTCAGGGAAATCGTCACTGCTGCGGGTGCTTGCCGGGTTGCGTCGACCGCATGAAGGTACGGTAACGCTGGATGGCAATAACATCGCCCGTCTTCCCAAAAAGCAGCTTGCCCGGCGCGTTGCGTTCGTGGAACAACATGGTATGACGGAGTCGAACATGCGCGTGCGTGATGTGGTGAAATTGGGCCGTATTCCTCACCACACCGCGTTTTCTGGTTGGAGCAGTCACGATGATGAGACAGTCAATGCGGCACTGGAACGAGTAGATATGCTGCAAAAGAGCGATCAAGGCTGGTTAAGTTTGTCGGGCGGTGAGCGTCAGCGCGTGCATATTGCCCGTGCCCTGGCGCAAGTGCCGACGGAGATCCTGCTGGACGAACCGACTAACCACCTGGACATTCACCATCAAATGCAGCTGATGAAGCTTATCAGCGAATTGCCGGTGACCAGTATTGTCGCGATTCATGACCTCAATCATGCCTCCATGTTCTGTGATGCGTTAATTGTGATGCAACAAGGCCAGGTGATTGCCTCAGGTACGCCGCAAGAGATCTTGACCGAAGATCTCCTCTGGGATGTGTTCCGGGTAAAAACCAAAATTGAAATCTCTGCGTTTCATGGCAAAAAACACATTCATTATCTGATCTAAAGAAGACACGCTGCATGCCAACCCTTCGTCCCGCCACACAACTCTGGCCGCCCGTTTTACTGGGTAGTCAGTTTGTCTTTAACATCGGCTTTTATGCCGTCGTGCCGTTCCTTGCGATCTTTCTGCGCGATGACATGCTGTTATCCGGTGGGATGATCGGCCTGATTCTGGGGCTGCGAACGTTTTCGCAGCAGGGCATGTTTATCATTGGCGGTGCGCTCTCCGACCGATATGGCGCCAGAGTTGTCATCCTTTGCGGTTGTGTGGTCCGCGTGGCAGGCTATCTCCTGCTGGCATTGGGTGACAGCATTACGCCGATTATTCTCGGTGCCTGCCTGACGGGAATTGGCGGTGCCCTTTTCTCTCCGTCAATTGAAGCGCTACTGGCGAAAGCCGGTACGGACAGTGAAGCACGGGGGAAACGCAGCCGCGCAGAGTGGTTTGCGCTCTTTGCCGTGTGCGGAGAACTCGGCGCGGTGTTAGGTCCGGTGGCGGGTGCACTGCTTGCAGGGTTGGGTTTCCGACAGGTGGCCCTTGCCGGTGCCATTGTCTTCATTATTGCGCTGATCGTTCTTCATTTTTGCCTTCCACTGGATGCCCGGCATAGCAAAACGCTAAAGATTACACCCTGGTGGACCACCTTCCGCCAGCCCCGCTTTGTGGCGTTTATCATTGCCTACAGTTCGTGGCTATTGAGCTACAACCAGCTCTATCTGGCACTTCCGGTGGAGCTTGCCCGCGCGGGTGGCAGCGAAAAAGATCTCGGTCCGCTGTTTATGCTGGCGTCGGTGCTGATCATTATTTTTCAGCTTCCGCTGGCCCGTTTTGCCCGTCGTATCGGTGCAATGCGGATTTTGCCGGTCGGTTTTTTGCTGCTGTCGGCCTCTTTTCTCAGCGTTGCGCTGTTTGCCTCGATGCCGCCACCTGACTCCTTGTTACGCCTGTTACCAGCCGCGAGCTTCGTTACGCTGCTGACTCTGGGTCAGATGCTCCTGGTGCCATCCGCAAAAGATTTGATCCCGGAGTTCGCCACTCCGGCGACGCTGGGCGCTCACTATGGTGCGTTGTCCACTGCGGGCGGAGTGGCCGTACTGGCAGGAAATTTATTGTTGGGCAATCAACTGGATCGGGCGTTAACACCTTCTGCGGATGCAGCAATTCCCTGGTTACAATTGGCCGCCTTCCCGTTTTGCAGCGCTATCGCCCTGTTCTTCATTTGCCGTCCCATACTGGCACGCGTTAAGAGTGAATAATTGTTCTTAAAACTCATGCGTTCAACATGTAGAGCGAGGCAAAAATTGTTGAGGAGATGCAATAATCCGTGGTGAATTCTTTCAGCGATTCGTGGTTCTCTTTGAAATGCTTAAACATCAGGTCCGTTGCCTGAGCTTCATTCTCAGCTTTGGCTTCAAAGGGCATTTTATGAAAACCCTCTTCTTTTAATTGCTTTATCTTTTCAGCGGTTAAGGTCTTTTTATCATAAACATTTACCGCAATATCGCTTAAATAAAACGCATACGTTTTCATGACAATTCCCTTTTTATCAGTGGATTATTAATGGTAATTGTCAATCAATATGCGCGATATCAATGCTGTTGTTAAGGTTTTTATCTGGCGCGTTTTTTAGACCTTTACTCTTTTCTATCCTGCCAGTTTGCCCACGGGTTTTCGGTGTTTTCTTCCTGCGCAACTTGCGAGGAATCGATCCTCTAGTGAGTCGATATACAGCGCTTCAACCTCGCTGCGTGCCCAGGGTGTGCGGCGCAAAAATTTGAGACTGGATTTGATGCTCGGGATCGCTTTTGAAAGCAATTGATATTGATGCGCTTTGCCAGTTCCGCCCAGCCGTATTTTGCCACCAGCGCGTTGAGTAAGTGCTTCCAGGGTAATGCCATGTAAGGGATCTTTTGACGGCATGCATAAACCGAATGTCCTGTCGGTCATGAAATGAATAGCGCACACCATACTGGCTCTGCTCCTGATCGGTGCAATCAATGCTGCACTCACCTCAGCGCTGACACTCGCGGCTGCATGCTGCCCAGCCCGGCAATTCTGCACTAGAGCGCCGGGCGCATATGGCTTCGCGCCCGGAAAGTAAAAACATGCCCCGCTTTCCACCACGGCCACTGGGACGGTAAGCTGATAGTCAAACCACCCGCTGCGCAGCAGATCCATGGGTGGCGCCCGTCCACCAGCTGAAAACAGTGAGGCGTCTTGTTCAGGCAAGGTGCTTTTCCAGATCATCTAATGTTTCAGTGGGGATCAACGTTGCGATCGTCGTTCACCCATCAGGATCATAACAGGGGTATGACAAGGACGATATTGTTGTCTCTGGCATCAGAAAACGCGTTACGCCGTTCGAAAGTCTTCACGGTTACATTGCCCTGAACAAGGTCGCGAGACTGATGTCAGGCGTAAACTGGCGCTCGAAACTCAGTAGTATCATTTTGCAACTGGCTTTTGCTATGGCTCGCGCCTTAGATTTCGCCCATCACTGCACAAGCCGTTGGCGCAAATAGTAAGAACCCTGATCGCGCCAGTTAATCGCCGGACCAATAAGGATAGCGAAGTCTGCCCTTGCGCTTTATCACTGGCAGCGGGCACAACCCAACCGGCCTGCGAAAACCCGAGAAAACCTGCCTGACTGTTGCCGCAGCTGCCGGTTCCTGGCGCAGAGCGTGATCAGAACTGTTGCGGCTTCATCGGCGCGGTCAGTCCATAGTCTGTGCAAGCCAGTTACCACGGCTCTCTCCGATGCCCGGTTTATCCCATGAGAAAACAGCGATACCCTCTTCTACCAGAAAATTGACCAGTGGAAGATATCCCCCCTCTGACCAGCGATCCTGTGCTCCGTCACCATGCACCAGCACCACAACCGGGGGGAATGTTACCCCTTCCGGCAAAATTAACGTGCCTGCCAGACTATCTTCTCGATGTTGAATATTAAGTGTTTGCTGCTGCCCTATATTGCTGACACTGAATTCGTCAAGGCGCATCACGACAACAACCGTCAGCAGCAGGATCAACACGGTCAGATATTTCAGCATGGATGTTTACACCTCACCGGTATTCACTCGCTCGCCAATATCCTTCAGTTTGGAATATTGGTCGGTCAGTGTTGGTCCGTCATCGAGACTCATCACAAACATCCACAGATAGGTCATGACGGAATAGATATGCCCCGCATCGAGTCGCGAGCCCAGCGTCATGATAGTAATAGCGGTCGCGAACAGAGCGGCACTGGCGATACCAATCGCCAGATATCCCCACGCCTCCCTGTCTGAGAGCCGGATCCGCAGGCGCGCCATCATCAGATAGTGTCGCGTTAAGGTGTATTCTTTGGCGATGCCAATAAACCCCACCTCTTTTTCCAGTCGATTATTCAGCCGGTAGTACAGCATGTTGTTGATTCGGGTGAAGCCGGGTAAACACAACGCAAAGAGGCCAATCATCAGCAGAGCACCGACACCGACCACCGGCTCCAGTAGCAGCAACATAAAGGCCGAGCCGACGATGGAAATGATCGAAGTGATCAGCATCGGCAGATGGGTTTCGAAAAAATCAACGAAGCTGCGGGAGAGCGCAACGCGTGCCGCAATGGTCGAGTGCAACTGCTGATTATTTCGCTGGGCGAGGATGACAGGAACAGCGAGCTGGGCATAGATACGCGCAAAGGTCCGGGTATCCACACTTCGGCGGGCAGCCCCCACCGCCCACATGCCCAGCACCACCAGCGCATACACCAGTGCCGTCAGGAGGTCACCTTTAGTCATCGCATTAATGGCAAATCCGGCAAATAACGGATAGGTCACCAGCAAAATGTTTTCGATCAACACAAGTAAAAAGGTCCAGACCAGTTTCTTTCCGTGTTGCGTGCTTAATTGCCTGATCATCGTCCAGGCACTCGTCGTCGTGTTGATTCATGATGTTCTTAGCGTAGAATGTAATTTTGAGCGACTGCTCAATTTTTCGCAACGTTACTTGAGCAGTCGCTCAAAGTCAATGAGGACACTATGGCCCGACCATCATCCCAGACAACGACGTGAAGAGATCCTTGATACCGCCCTGTCGCTGTTTCGCAGTAAAGGTTTGCTGCAAACCTCAACCCGGGACCTGACGGAAGTGATGGGGATTTCCCGAAGCCATATTTATCATTACTTCCCTAACTGGCAGGAACTGTGTCTGGCGGCACTGGATAAATATATGACGGCCGACTTACATGCACGTCGGCGAACTGTTACAGGATATCCCCCCTGCAGTAGCGCTGCTCAAACTGGCGGACAGCATTTTGCCCTATGAAGTGGATGCTGACTGGCTGCTCTATTCCGACACCTGGCAAGCCAGCACACGAATCACGGAGTATGGCGATTTGGCGCGTAAGGTTAATGAAGGCTGGAACCGGTTAATCGTCGCAATAATCAACGAAGGATGTGTGGCGCAGGACTTTGCTCCGGTTAATGCCGGACAGGTCGCAAGGCAATTGAGTGCGATGATTAACGGTTACGCGGACTTGCTGGCGCTTGACCCCTCACCAGCAAACAGGGAGCAGGCGCTCGCCGATATTCTGGCGTTGATGAATGTGACACTCAAACCGACGCAACCGCTGCTCGACCGATAAAAGGCAGCCTCTTCTGCATGAATAACAGGCTGCCTTGAAGGGTATTAACGACTGGCTGCCAGCGAGAACAGACTCAGCGATGAGATCTGCATTCGCATAGAGGAGACTTGCTGTTTTTGCAGATTCACCAGTGCTTCAGTAAAGACGGAATCCTTCCCTGATCCACTAGTGTTCGAGCTCGCCACTTTCTTGACCAGTTGCTCCTCAAAGTTTTCATCGTATTGCGCTTGTTCAATCGCGGGTAAGGACTGATAGTGACTCAGCAGTTCACCATAGGCTTTTTTATAACTTCCAGAGGCGCTGATCTCTTTTTGCGCGTTACTGATGAACTTCTGCGTCCATTTATCATCCTGCGCACCGATTTCTTTTAGTGCAGCACGTCGCTCATTGACGGTAAACGCCGTACCGTCATCGTAAGCAATCAGCGCAAGCTGTTCACGCTGCATTCCCGCAAAAGGATTCGCGGTTTTGCCGTTGAGAAAATCCGTGGCTTTAGTGGCGAGTTGCAACAATTCGGCACTTTTAGTATCAGGCACTTCACTGTCATTCTTCGCCTTATTCTGTGTATAAACCGGCCCATCAATAACATTCAGCAAGGCTTCGGCCATGCTTTTTAGCTGATCGTGGCTATTGGACGCATCGCGTTTTTCTGCTCGGGTTGCCGCATCACTGAGCAGGCTCGCCAGGCTGGATAATGTCGTCTGGGTGGCGGCTGTTGATTGCTTTGCAGCAGTGGTTGAATCTGCCTTTTGGTCAGAAGAAGAAGCGACAGAGGTATAGGTTGTAAGGGGATTCTGGGTATTACCCAATTTAATGTACATCAATATGTCCTTTTGCATTCCGAAACGGATCCTTGCCACCTGGAATCGGGGCGTTGCAAATTAATACGGCATCCTGTGTTGAAACTTTAGCCTGTTTCGCATTTACCACTTCTTTTAGTAGGGGATACCGCATTATGTGGTAGTAAAAAACGTTTTCAGGCTGTTTTTCTGGTGACCTTGTTCATTGATGTTGTCTTCTGCCAGCCATGCACTCACTGCTGTTGAGATGCGGGGCCACTCAATATCTATGATAGAGAGCCAGTCGGTATCACGGTTACGCTGTTTGCGCGTCATCGCCTGGCGAAACCGCCCTTCAAACGTGAAACCCATGCGCTCGGCAGCACGACGGGAGGCGATGTTCAGCGAGTCGCAGCGCCAGGCAACACGGCGATAACCCTGTTCAAATGCATGGCTGAGCAACAGGAAAAGCGCTTCGCTGCCCGTCACCCGCTGTTTCATCAGCAAAGACCAGGTAACGTGACCAATCTCAATCGCCCCATTGTCAGTGTCTACGTTGCTATAACACACCACCCCCACCGGCTGGTTGAGCGTTTTGTCAATAACGGCATAAACGACAAGACGTTCGTCCTTTACTTTGTGCTCAATCCAGGCCTGCATTTGCAGTAAATCCTTGGGTTTATTCGCTCCCAGCCAAGTCCAGTCTCTGTCGTCTCTTGCTTGTGAATACGCCGCGAAAAGCCCGTCAGAGTGAGCAAGGTTTAACGCAGTCAACTGGCAAAATCGCCCTTTCAGTTCGCATCCCGTGGGTTTGAGGACGGGTTGCCAGTCCGGCAATGCAAATCCTACTGATTGCCCGTATTCGTTAATATTCTGCGTGTGTGTCATCCGTCTGCTTCCCGTTAATGTGCATTGAGCCGAACGCTGTAGCGGACGATATCGTCCTGAGTGGCAACCATGTTCATTCTTACTCCTTCAGATCCGGCACTAACCGGCAACAGACATCGCGCATAAATTGCCGCAACCAGCGATGCGCCGGATCGACTTCCGAGCGCGGATGCCACATTTGAGAGACCGTAATCCGCCGCGTTTCGATCGGTAGCTCAAACGTGAAATACGCCTCGGGCGCGACAAGATTAATCAGAAATGAGGCTGGCACCAGTGCAATGAGATCGGTATTGCGTACAACCGCCAGTGCAGCCGGAAACCCGGGGACGATAGCGGCAATTCTGCGCGTAAATCCGGCTTCCGCCAACGCCTCATCAACAGGGCCGGATAAACCCACCCGTCGTGAAGCTACCACATGAGGCCAGTTACTATATTGTGACATTGTCACTTTTTCTGCGATGGCAAGGGGATGAGAACGCCGTACTACGCCGATAAACCGATCTCTGAACAAAGCCTGAACACGGATTTCTGGCCCCATTTCGCCGAGCACACCGATTTCAATATCGACCTGTCCTTCTCGCAAAGGCCGTGCACTTTTTTCTGGTTTTGCTGCAAAACGCAGCGTGACACCCGGTGCAATGGTCGCCATTTCAGCAATTAAAGCAGGCCCAAAGGCTTCCACAAAGCCGTCGTTGGCGCGCAGAGTAAACATCTGTTCCAGCGTGGCAATGTTCAGTTTTGGAGGGGAAGGCCGCAGTACCGCACGTGCTTCAAACACCGCACTTTGTGTCCGCTCTCGAATCGCCTGGGCATAAGGCGTCAGGACCATATTTCGCCCCGCTCTCACCAGTAGCGGATCGCCGGTAGTTTCCCTCAGACGACTCAGCGTGCGACTCATAGCAGATGCGCTCAGATGTAACCGGCGGGCCGCCCCCGCAACACTTTGTTCAGCCAGCAGCGCGTCCAGGGCGAAAAGTAAATTGAGATCGGGTTCAGTCATCTTGCGCAGATTCCGTCAGTAAAACAGTTTAGATATGGCGTCTGGTGCAGGTTATATCTGCAACTGCTGCGTCTTCCGCCTGATATTCACCGACAGTATAGTTTCCTCAGTTGAATCAACGCAGAGGTTTTGATGGAATTATTAACGGATAAAACGGGTGATGAGGGCCTACCTGGTCATGAACGCGGCATGGCCATGCTGGCGGTTATGACCTGTACGACGATGGCGGTGTTTGATGGCGCAATGGTGAATATTGCTCTGCCGCAGATTGCCGATGTGCTCCATGTTGCACCGGGTGATGCAGTGTGGGTCACCAATGGCTATCTCTTAACCACCGCCATGACGCTGGCCATTTTCTCCTCTCTTGCCGTCAGAACGGGGTTCCGTAAGTTGTTTTCCTTCGGCGTTGCGCTGTTTACCCTGGCATCTCTGGGTTGCGCATTGTCTTCGTCGCTGGAGATGCTGGTCGCCATGCGTTTGTTGCAAGGGATTGGCGGTGCGGCAACGCTGAGCATTGCCCCTGCCATCCTGCGTTCTATTTTCCCGAACCGACTGTTAGGCCGGATCCTCGGAGTGAATGCGCTACTGATTGCCACCAATACCGCGATAGCGCCTGTCATTGGTGGTGCGTTGCTGAGCGCAATGGGCTGGCAGTGGTTGTTCGCCATTAATATTCCGTTAGGAATGGTGGCGCTAATACTGGCTTTGCGCACACTTCCGGATGCACGCACCGCGACAACCGGGCCTTTTGATTTTGCCGGAGCCGTCTGGTCAGCCATGATGCTGGGGGCTGTGATCATGGCGTCGAATGCCTTTTCTCATGCGGGTTCACAGAACACGCAGGCATTTGTCACTGCAGGCATTTATGGCGGTGTAGCGATGATTGCCGGTCTGTTGTTTGTGCGCCGCCAGCAGCGCGCGCCACAGCCTCTTTTGCCGTTAACCTTATTCACCTCAGTGCGATTTTCACTGGCCGCATTAACGTCCCTTGCCTCATTTGTCAGCCAGGGGATGACCTTTGTGGCGCTGCCGTTTTTGTTCCAGAGCGTTTATGGGTACAGCGCCTTTGCCTCTGCGCTGCTTTTTACCGCCTGGCCTGTCGGAATTATCCTTGCGGCACCTCATGCCGGGCGTCTGGCCGATCGCCACTCACCAGCGCTGATTTCCACTGTCGGGTTGGGAGCGTTTACGGTGGGATTAATTTTGCTGGCCCTGTTGCCTGACCATGCGCAGTGGTGGGATATCAGTCTGCGGGCTTTAGTGTGTGGTCTCGGGTTCGGTGCGTTCCAGAGTCCGAACAATCGGGAGATGCTGGCCAGCGCCTCACGGGAACACAGTAGCTATGCTTCCGGTGTACTGGCGATTATGCGGACCTTCGGGCAGTGTCTGGGGGCAGCCCTGGTGGGCGTGATCCTCTCGGTGTATGCCTCCTCTGGCCTGCTTGCCGGGCAGGAACACGCCGTCCGGTTCACGCTCTGGCTGGCTGTAGCCGCAACACTGCTGTCGATAGTGTTCAGTTTCAGCCGCCTGAAAAGCGCCATGCAGAAGTAACGCCGGACTCGCTAATAGACTCTCTTGCATCTCGTTGTTTCTCCTTACAGATGTTTCACCTTATTATGCATCGTCCATCTTCTTGCTTATACCGGGTACACCACGTTGAACGCACACACTCTACATAAAATGAACCTGTCGTTGAGCTGCGCACTGATTGCGCTGATGCTCGGTACCACGGTAAGTTGGGCCACCGATGCTCAGCTCCCCGTGGGACCGGAAGTGGGCGATCAGACCCTATCGCCCTTCTACCGCTGGGATGCCGTGTTACCTGCGAAGCCAGGCATGATGCTGCGTGAAGAGCCCATGACGGCTCAGGATCAGATTACGGATGCCGACCTGATGCGCCGCATCCTGTACACCTCACGCGATGTTCGCTGGCATGCAGGCATTGTGCCGGTCAGTGGCACGCTGTATACCCCGAAAGGCACTCCACCTTCAGGCGGCTGGCCCGTTGTTGCCTGGGCTCACGGTACGTTGGGTGTTGCTGACTCCTGCGCGCCATCATGGACCACGCATATTCCGCGCGATGCAGCCTATATCAACCAGTGGCTCAAACAGGGCTTCGCTGTCGTGGCGACCGATTATCAGGGGCTGGGTGGGCCGGGCCCTCATCCCTATCTCATCTGGGAAGCGGAAGGACGTTCGGTGCTTGATGCGGTGCGCGCAGCCTTACACGCCTACCCTAAGTTACTCGCTAATAACCTGATTATTACCGGGCAGTCTCAGGGTTCCGGGGCCTCACTGGGAGCCAGCCAGATAGCCGCTGGGTACGCTCCGGAATTGAAACTGCGGGCTACCATCGCCACCGGCGTTGTGGCCACATTCCCGGATGGTCCCGTCTCACTTACGCAGAATGATGAGCGAAAAACACCGGTACGTTTCGACATGTTGCGGCTGCTTGGCGGTTCGCTGCCTGACAGCGGCCCGGTCGCTACATCACTGGTAACGGTCAAAGGGCAAAAACTGCTTGCGATGGCGAAAACCTCCTGCGTGCGGGATATGGGACTGTTTGAGCGCAGTCAGCACCTTGATGCAGAAACCACTTTTGTGGGGGGGCAGAAACAGATTACGTCTGTCCTGACATCTGTTACTGACATGCCTCAGCGTCGTTTTCCGGCGCCTCTGTTTGTGGGCACGGGGTTGGCGGATCACACCCTGTTCCCCAGACAACAATATGCTGCCGTTGCGGCGCTCTGTGCGGCAGGCAATCCGGTCGAGTGGAAAACCTATTCTGGTAGTACCCATAATGGCACCGTGAACACGGCCTTTGAGGATGAGCTGGCGTTTGTGAAAACGGTGCTTTCTGGCAAAAAAGCCGTCGATAGCTGCCATGCGTTAACGGAGCCAGGGGAACCTGAAACGGCCACAAAAGACATTCTGTATAACAACTAAAAAAGGGAGCGAGTGATGTATTTACGTGTGACGACCGAGATAACAGAGCAAGAGCAGGAAGAGTTACTGAATGGCTTACGCGCCTATAACAAACCGTTTATCAATAATCGCGATTGGGGTTCACTCGGCATTTTTTGCCGTGATGGCGAAGGAAAAATGACCGGAGGCCTGATTGGCAGCCGCAAAGGTGAATGGCTGTGCATCAGCTATTTATGGGTGAGTGAATCAGTACGCGGAACGGGGTTGGGTGGCGAGTTAATGCGTTCGGCAGAGAACGAAGCGTTGAAACTGGGTTGCCTGCATTCAATGGTGGATACGTTCAGTTTTCAGGCGTTGCCGTTTTACCTGAAACAGGGATACATCCTGAAAATGACGCTGGATGACTTCCCGGAAAAAGGGATCCAGCGTCACTATTTAACCAAAGTACTCTAAGCCAGTACTGACGCCCTCTGCCGCCATGCAGAGGGTTAACAGGTCACTCACTGGCAGCCAGCGCCCGGTCACGCCCCTGAATTTTAGCCTGATACAATGCTTTATCCGCGCCCTCTTTGAGTCGGTTCGCATCCTCTTCTGTTCCCGCGCCTATGAGCGAGAAACAGCCCGCGCTGATGGTCACCACTTTTTGATCGGCGCCCGATTCCGCATGGGCAATTTTCGCCACCCGCACCGCTGTCACCGCCTGACGGGCCACAAACAGTGCTGCTTCTGGCCCGGTATCTGGCAGAATGATGGCAAACTCCTCCCCGCCATAACGGGCAATCAGATCTGAATTTCTCAGCTTCAGTTTCTGAATGACCTCACCGACCATCCTCAGGCAACTGTCACCCGCAACGTGACCATAGAAATCGTTGTAACGTTTAAAGAAATCGATATCCAGCATGACCAGCGACACCGGTTTTTTACTCAACGCCGATGCTTTCAGGCTCTGCGTCAGAAAGAGATCAAACTGCCTGCGGTTTGCAAGCCCGGTTAGCCCATCCGCCAGCGCCATGAGTTGCAGCGTGTGGTTGATACTGGTCAGTTCATCCCGTAACGCTGCCAGCTCTGTTTGGTTCTTCACGTTCATGCGTACCTGACGAAAGATTATCGTCCCCATCAGCAGCGTACCTAACAGCAGCATCGCATTAAGAACCAGGTCCGGCAGACTGTCTTTCAGCCAACGCGCCCAGAGTGCCGGTTTGTCATATCCGGCAGCGACCACCAGCGGGTAACGTTCCAGGCGAGCAAAACCGTAAATACGCTCCACATGATCCAGCGCAGAGACCCAGGTGGCATTACCCCGGTCTTTTTGGGCCAGTTCTCGAGTGAACAGCGGACTGGCAGAGAGGTTTTTGTTAATCACATCATCCGGGAAAGGACGGACGTAGAGCGCGGTACCATCAGTGATCATCAACGCCAGTAGATCCCTGTTTTTTAGCTCAAAATAGCTATAAAAATGACGGAAGTAATCTATACGTATGGTCGCCAGCAACACACCCGAAAATCCCCCCGCCGGATCGCTGATGCGCATGGATACCGGGATCACTAAATCACCGGTCGAGCGGCTGCTGATAACGTGTCCAATGTGTACATTGCTATGCCCGTTGCGGCGATGATAAAGGAAATATTCCCGATCGCTGTTATTGGTAACCTGCGGAAGGTGACCGAGAGCCGTGGCTTTCATGTTTCCCTGAGCATCATAAATAAACAGACCGTGAAGCTGAGGAAGGCGATCTTTCAGATCGGTCAACAAACCATCAAATTTTTGAGTGTCGAGGGAGGAAACACCTTCAGCAGGGATTGAGCGGCGAATATCGCGCAGCGCCAGCTCTGCCTGCAGGAAAGTATCTTCTGCCTGTCGTGCTTGCGAGACAGATAAGTTGATGGCGCTGCGTTCGGTGTCTTCAATGGCACGCTCCCAGGAGCGGGTCAATGTCCAGCAACTGGTCGCAACACCGGCGAGTAATAACGCAACCATAAAAAGAGTGATGCTACGGCCAAGGGAGGAATTCAGCGCCAGCGCACCTGATATATGTTGATTAATATTCATGGTGTCTCCCTCCGTTACACGTAGTGCTTTTCCCGTTAAACATGTGTATATGTTGATTTATAAGCAAAATTGAGTTCGACATCGTAGAAGTATGGTTGTGAATATTATTTTCAGCGAAAGATTGATTTTCTTTGAGTGAATATCGAAAGGAGAATAATGTCCGTATTCTCCTTTCTTACATCCTGCTGGCAGTTAACGGGGGATGCGTTGCGGCCAACGAATAGAAGAGACGCCGTTTAACACCGGGCGGGCAAACAGAAACCCCTGGAAACGCTCAATACCAGCAGCTTCAAGCCAGCACCACTCTTCCACTTTTTCTACTCCTTCCGCGACGACGGTAATCTGCATTTCCGCGCAGCAGTCGATAATTGCTTTCACGATGGCTTGTTTAGGACCGTGCTGGTGGATGTCTGTCACGATGCTGCGATCAATTTTGAGCTTATCAGGCTGGAATTTGGCTAACAGTGACAATCCGGCAAAGCCAGAACCGAAATCATCGATGGCAAGACCAATGCCAGCAGCGCGCAACTGACGGATAGCAAAGGTAAATTCATCGTAGTTTGAAATCACTTCATCCTCGGTCACTTCTACTATCACCTGCTCAGGATCCAGCTTATTGCGGGTGATGTGATCGAGCAGAATATTGACAGCTCCCGGGATTTTTACCAGTGACATAGGCAGCAAGTTAATGGCGATCTTATGGTTGCCAATCCCTAACTGACGTGCCATCGCTAACGCCCAACCTTTTGAGGCCAGATCGGCTTCGTGCAGTTTATGGCTGGGGATGGTCGAAAAATATTCCTGCGGGCTGCCGCCGTTTGGTCCCCGGATTAATGCTTCTAGCGAGGATATGTTTCCGCGCAGCGGTTCAATGATCGGCTGAAAAGCAAACTGGCACGGCTGGTTTTCGAGGATTGGGATACTTTCATACTCGAACGGCGAAATTCGGGTATCAAGACGCCACCGCTCCGGCATAATGTTTTTTACCGTGGTTTTAGGCATCGGCGCAGACACAAAATTGCGGATAAATTTATATACCCGGTCATTACAAGCAAAGTGGTACTTAAGCGTGCCGAATTTGATGATTGAACGCAAAACCAGACTCGGTTTGCTTGTCCTTAAATCAAATAAGACCATGCCATGATTGAGAAAACGACGACTGGGTGCGAAATCGCGCATCAGTTCGACAACAGCCCCGTGGCGTGGATCCTTGTTGATGCGTTCGTAAACTGCATTTACGGCGGACACTGGCCCTTCAAGCACCTGCATAAACTGTTTACCATCAAACAGCAAAACACCGGTGACGTTAAGTTCGGTATTGCGCAGGCTTGCCCGACAGGCAAGTTCAGCCAGCTGCGAAGGATCCAATGCATAATGGAGTTGGCTACGGTAGAGCAATGTCGCTAACACTGGATACTTCCCTCAAATATAAGTCCACACAAAAAAAGTATATATAGGTGCTATTGCAATAGTGTAACAAGGACCTGCTAACCCCGTTCACCGATTAAGGCCTTTAAACGGTGTGTCCTTTTCTGCTAACCCTTCACCACAGGCACGAATCAATGACTTACAAAACTGCATTTTACCCGGCAATCAACCTTAGTTTAGCTACACTTTATTACCGGACGTATTCCTGTCAAAAGAATCTTGCCTGATTATGACAAAAATTTGACAATCATGTGGATATATTCGCCTGCTATGTTAATTTTTCTATTTTTTATCGACTATTTTATCCACCGCATGCAATTTCTTGCCTTTAATTTGATTTAAGTAAAGTTATTAACCCGGACAAAAATCCCCTCCTCCTTTTTCTTTTGCAAAATCATAACAATATTTAAATAATAAGCAGTAAGTATGACTAAAAAAATATTTATCCTGGCTACTTTCAGTTATCCGCTCATTGGTGGAAAATGTGGGAGTGATAAAAGTATTCCAACTGACTGGTAAATAAAAAAAAGCCATTACCGGCAGGATTAATCCTGTTTTATTGTATGCAGTTCATTATTGGGGCTATTCATGAAGCGTAACACTCCCGTTACACAGAAAGAGCTTTTGCTTAACGAAGGCACGACGCTGTTATCGACAACAAATACGCATAGTCATATTACTTATGCGAATACTGCTTTTATCGATGCCAGTGGATTTACTGAAGATCAGCTTGTTGGTGAGCCTCACCATATCATTCGCCATCCGGACATGCCCCCCGCCGCCTTTGGGGACTTATGGTTCACCATCCAGCAGGGAGAAAGCTGGACCGGTATGGTCAAAAACCGTCGTCAGAATGGCGACCATTATTGGGTGCGTGCGAATGTCACCCCGGTATATCAACAAGGAAATTTAACCGGATATATTTCAGTGCGTAATATTCCTTCTCGTGAAGAAATAAACGCCAGTGAGAATTTATATAAACTCGCAAATGAGAATAAATTAGGTGGATTTCGTTTTTACAAAGGTTTAGTCGTCAGACGTGGATTACTCTCTTTTCTTTCTATTTTTCAACGTATCAGCGTCAGCCGTCGAACTAATTTAGGGATAACCGTCGCAGCGGCTTTACTGATTGCACTGCAATTGAGTTCGTGGAGTGCACTGGAAAAAGCAGGTATCACAATTGTTACGCTGGCAGTGCTTGCTTTCTATTTACAGTGCCAGGTCTCCCGCCCGCTGAAAACCATTCTTACCCAGATGCAAAAAGTGGTCTCCGGGCGTAAGTCGGACTATCACACCTTTAACCGTGTGGATGAAATCGGCATGTTGCTGCGTCTGGTCAACCAGTCTGGCCTCAACCTCAGTTCTCTGGTCGGAGATGTATCTGCCCAGATCAACGGCATTCGTAAAATCAGTCAGCGCATCACCGAAGAAGGCGAGTCCCTGCAAAAACGAACTGAAGAGACGTCTGCTGATCTGCACCAGACTGCGGCTGCTGTGGAAGAGATCGCCAGTGCCGTAAGGCAAACCGCTGAAACGGCGTCGGAAGCGATGAGCCGGGCCGATGAGACCAGCGCCAATGCCACCAACAGTGGCAATGTCATGAAAAAAACCATCTCCATGATGCAGGCGGTTTCTCAGGACAATAACAAGATTGTCGACATCATCAGTGTTATTGACAGCATCGCCTTTCAGACCAATATTCTGGCGCTGAACGCAGCTGTTGAAGCGGCTCGCGCAGGTGAGTCGGGACGTGGGTTTGCGGTGGTGGCTGCCGAAGTGCGTAATCTGGCGCAGCACTCTGCCTCTGCTGCTCGTGAGATTCAGACGCTTATTGAACAGAACGTGGCGAATGTAAAAAGCGGTGTTGAGATGGTTGAAAATACCGAAACACATTTGACCGCGATGATCGATAACGTCCTGAACATGTCGACCATGATCAAAGAGATTGGTACGGCAACACATGAACAGACGTTGGCCTTAGAACTGATCAACAAATCGGTGTCACGAATTGGCGTGATGACGCATAACAATACCAGCATGGTGGAAAACGTTACCAGCACAGCGGAAGACCTGTCTGAACGTGCCGCTCGCCTGCACCGTGCAGTTCACGTGTTCGGTGGAAGCTAACTACGCCTGATGAGCGTGTTATAGTCAGGTTTTATCACTGGCAGGTAGCACGCCCATGTTCTTAATGTTTCGAATAGCACTCCTGTTGCTTGTTGCCGTATCAACGGCGCAAGCGGCAGAGACGCTGGTTCCTCCTCCCGGTTATTTCAAGTCACCTCGTACAACGCTTACACACCCTTCCCGTTTTGTCTGCCCGGTATTTCCGGCACCGTTTACGCAAGACCTCAAATTTTCCAGTAAATACGAAGGGTCTGACAGCGCCCGCGCCACGCTTAATCCCCAGGCGGAACATGATTTTCGCCAGCAGACGGTTGCGGTCACCCAACTGGAAAAACAGGTTAGCCAACTGGTGATGGGCTATGAGCGTGACGGCGATCCGGCGCGGGTCAGTTGCTTAGTCAACGGGCTCAATACCTGGGTACAGGCGGATGCGCTGACTTCAACGGTAACGAACCATACCGGCAGGTCGATGCGAAAATGGGCGCTGGCCACTCTCTCGTCGGCCTGGCTTCAACTGCAATTCTCCCCTTCTCAGCCACTGAACACGATGCCTGTAGAGTCGGAAAATATTGAACGCTGGCTGGGAAAACTGGCGGATCTTACGGTGACTGACTGGGCAAATCTGCCGCTCGCCAGAACCAATAACCACAGCTACTGGGCCGCATGGGCCATTATGGCGACCTCGGTGGTCACGAACCGGCAAGATCTGTTCCAGCACGCGTTGACGATGTACCGTACGGCGGCAAGTCAGGTAGACAGTGAAGGTTTCCTGCCCAATGAGCTTCGCCGGAAGCAACGCGCCTTCTCTTATCATAATTACGCCATCCAGCCGCTGGTGATGATTGCCCTTTTCGCCCGCAGCAACCATGTTGATGTGACCGATGACAATCACCAGGCCTTATCCCGTCTGGCTAAACGCATTATCACCGGATTCGATAATCCTGATGCCTTCAACCAGAAAGCCGGTGTTCAGCAGGATGTTGCCTTTCTCGGGCAAGATTCGTCATGGGCCTGGATCGAAGGCTGGTGCGCGCTGGAGCAGTGCGACGGCGAAATTAGCGCACGGCTTCACAAAAAACAGCCCTTACACAGCACACGGTTGGGCGGTGATCTAAGCTGGTTGTTTGTCAGGCAGTAACGCATCCGGACTGTTCCTAAAGCAGCACATGACGGTTGCACCTGCCAGGCAGATAGCAGACCATGGCTTTTGCGGGACGACGTACACCCGCATCGATTGAAATGACATTTACCCGCGCCAACCACGGGAAACCCTTGAAACATAAACTGGATTAAGGAGCACGCATGAAGTCGAACCGTCAGGCACGTCATATTCTGGGACTGGATTACAAGGTCTCGAACATCAGGAAAATTGTGAGCAAAGACGACCACGATACCGTTGTCACCCACCGTTCGGGTCGTCATCGTCGCGCAGGTTAATGCGCTGATTGTTTCCTGCCACCCCGCCCGGGGTGGTATTTACTCCATAAAATTCATCTCCTAAATAATGCACTCGTCAAGTATTTGGCTTTTTGATGCTTTATACTGGCGCGCGCTGCAGTATTCCGCCGCGAGCACGCATTCGCGCCGGGTTCAATGAATTAGGAGTTGTAAGATGCATTCGAAGCATAATAAAAACCGTTCTTTGTATATTCCTTACGCAGGGCCACTGTTACTTGAATTCCCGCTGTTGAACAAAGGCAGCGCATTTAGCGTCGAAGAGAGAAGCAACTTCAACCTGCTCGGATTACTGCCGGAAGTGGTGGAGACCATCGAAGAGCAGGCCGAGCGCGCCTGGTTGCAGTATCAGGGTTTTAAAACGGACATTGATAAGCACATCTACCTGCGTAACATCCAGGATACCAACGAAACCCTCTTTTACCGTCTCGTGGAGAACCATCTCGATGAGATGATGCCGGTGATTTACACCCCGACCGTTGGCTGGGCGTGCGAACGTTTCTCTGAAATCTACCGTCGTGCACGTGGCGTGTTTATCTCCTGGAATAACCGCGGCAGCATGGATGATATCCTGCAAAACGTGCCGAACCACAACATCAAAGTGATTGTGGTCACCGACGGTGAGCGCATTCTGGGTCTGGGCGACCAGGGCATTGGCGGCATGGGTATTCCGATCGGCAAATTGTCACTGTATACCTCCTGTGGCGGCATCAGCCCGGCGTACACCCTGCCGGTGGTACTGGACGTCGGCACCAACAACCAGCAGCTCATCAACGATCCGCTTTACATGGGCTCTCGTCACCCGCGTATTACCGGTGATGACTACACCGCCTTTGTCGATGAATTTATTCAGGCCGTTACCCACCGCTGGCCAAATGTGCTGTTGCAGTTCGAAGACTTCGCGCAGAAAAATGCCATGCCGTTGTTGAACCGCTACCGTGATGAGATTTGCTGCTTTAACGACGACATCCAGGGGACGGCAGCCGTGACCGTGGGTACGCTGATTGCGGCCAGTCGTGCAGCCGGCAGCCAGTTGAGCAATCAGAAGATTGTCTTCCTCGGTGCGGGCTCCGCAGGTTGCGGTATAGCAGAACAGATTGTGGCACAGACGCAACGCGAAGGGCTGAGCGAAGCCGACGCACGCCTGAAGGTCTACATGGTTGACCGCTTCGGTCTGCTCACTGACCAGATGCCAAACCTGCTGCCGTTCCAGAGCAAGCTGGTGCAGAAGCGTGAAAATCTGGAAGGTTGGGACACCACGGCTGAATCTCTGTCGCTGCTGGATGTCGTGCGCAATGTGAAGCCCGATATTCTGATTGGTGTTTCCGGGCAAACCGGGTTGTTCACAGAAGAGATTATTCGCGAGATGCACAAGCATTGCCCGCGTCCGATCGTCATGCCACTGTCCAACCCGACCTCGCGTGTGGAAGCCACACCGCAGGATATCATCAGCTGGACTGACGGCATGGCGCTGGTTGCTACTGGTAGCCCGTTTGCCCCGGTCGTGTGGAACGACAAAACCTATCCGATCGCGCAGTGCAACAACTCCTACATCTTCCCGGGCATCGGCTTGGGTGTTATCGCCTCCGGCGCTTCGCGCATCACTGACGATATGCTGATGTCAGCCAGTGAAACCCTGGCGAAGTACTCACCACTGCTGATCAACGGTGAAGGTCTGGTATTACCTGAGCTGAAGGATATTCATGTCGTTTCACGTGCGATCGCCTTTGCTGTTGGCAAAATTGCTCAACAGCAAGGTGTGGCAGTGAAAACCTCCGAAGAGGCTTTGCTGCAGGCGATTGACGATAACTTCTGGAAACCGGAGTACCGCAACTACCGCCGTACCGCGATTTAATTTCACGTATTGTGAGCCGGGTGCCGATTTATGCGCCCGGTTCACCGTTTTTCCACCCTCTTTGCGATATAGCTAAATCGCTCATCCCGCGCTACACTCCTTCTATCCATCAACTAACTGAATAAAAGGAGGATAATTATGTCGTACTGTGAACGTTTTTTCGTTTCACGTACTTTTGGTGATCGCACCAGCTCAAGCGTTATCGGTATCGTGCTGCGATAACTTCGGCTTGAGCGAAGCTAACTGAATCCCTTCCCTCGGGCTTACCGGGTTATCGTCAGCGATGTTTGACGAGGCATTTTCATGCCTGTAACTCTTGAGTAAGCAATGAGCACATTACTGTCTGCACAATCATTACGTGTTGAAACGGCCTTCGGTCCGTTATTTTCTGATCTCTCCTTCACCCTGAAACAGGGCGACCGCCTCGGGCTTATTGGTGACAACGGCTGCGGAAAAAGTACGCTATTAAAAGTACTGGACGGCACACTTGCGCCGGTAAACGGTACGGTGTCTGTCGCCAGGCATTGCCTGCTGGCGCGGGTTGAACAACATCTGCCCAATGAACTGCTGTCGCTGAATCTGCTGGACGCGGTTCTGGCTCAACTTCCTGAGGCTGAACGCGGCAGCCTGCGCTGGCGTGCAGAAGCCTTGCTGGCGAGCATGGGGCTGAGCAATGAGGAAGTCATACTGCCTGCAGCCACGTTGAGTGGTGGACAGCATACCCGTCTGTTGCTGGCGCGCGCGCTGATTACAGAGCCGGATTTGTTGTTACTGGATGAGCCCAGCAACCATCTCGACTTACCCACACTGCTCTGGCTCGAGCAATTTCTGCAAAGCTGGTCCGGAAGCTTCGTGCTGGTTTCGCACGACCGCGTCTTGCTCGATGCAGTGACCAACGGCAGTTGGATCCTGCGTGACCATCGTCTTCATCACTTTGCCCTTCCCTGTTCGGCCGCCAGGCAGGCGCTGGAAGAGCGTGATGTGACGGATGCGCTTCGTCACAAGGCGGAGCAAAAGGAGATTGATCGGGTCACCTCGAGCGCAAAACGGCTCGCCACCTGGGGGCGCGTGTACGACAACGAAGACCTGTCGCGCAAAGCGAAACAGATGGAAAAGCAGGTGGAACGTCTTAAAGAAAACCAGACCCAGCTTACGGCAGGGAGTCCCTGGTCTCTGACGCTCCATGGTGAACCGCTGGTTGCCGATCGGTTGCTGGAAATGGAGAATCTGGCGGTGTCTGCGGCTCCCGGATTACCGGCTCTGTTCTCGGTCCCGCTGGCGCGGATAAAAACTGGCGATCGGGTGGCCATTCTCGGGCAGAACGGCTGCGGGAAATCTTCTTTACTGCGTTTACTCTGGCGTCAGTTATCAACGGAATGCAGCGAAGCCGCGATAAAGTTGCATCCCCGTTTGCACAGCGGTTATTACGACCAGACGCTGGAACAGCTGCCCAATGACGCCACGTTGCTGGAGGCGCTTGAACCTTTTGCCCCCTCAGCAGAACTGCGGAAAATGACGCTGATTAGCGCCGGTTTTCCCTGGGTTCGCCATGGGCAAAAGGTGGCGTCTCTCAGCGGTGGCGAGCGTTCGCGCCTGCTGTTTATCGGCCTGTCGCTGGCGCGCTACAACCTGCTGTTACTGGATGAACCGACCAACCATCTGGATATGGCAGGCAAAGAAGCACTGGCGGCAACCCTGCAGCAATTCAGCGGTGGCGTTCTGCTGGTCAGCCACGACCGCGAGCTCATCCGGGCGAGCTGTAACCGTTTTTGGCTGATCCATCAGGGCGAATTTAGCGAGTGGCATGATGTCGATGCGGCTTATGACACCCTGCGTGAAGTCGCGAAAACGGTCAGCCCTGTTTCCATCTCCACGGCCATTCACCAAGAGCATGAGGATGAAACAGATTCGCTTCTGGAGAGGCTGGTCAGCCTGGAAACATTGCTGGAACAGGATTTGGCACGCAAAGTGTCACATCAAAAACCGGCTTTACAGGCGCAGTGGCGGGAAGAAATTGAACGGATCAACGCGATCTTAATGTAATGCGAGTTAAATGCCGGATGACGGCGTAGTAAGTAAAAACAGGCGCACCACGCGCCTGTTTTTTTAACTTATTTCTGCGGGTTTTTCGCTTTCCACGCATCCCAGGAAGATTTGATTTCCTGTTTAGCCGCGGCAGCATCGTTATAGCCGTTCAGCTCGACTTTTTTACGTCCTGCTGGCAGCTCTTTGTAAACGCGGAAGAAGGCCTGCAGGCGTTCCTGCTCCATTTTCGGCAGGTCGGCCACTTCTTTAATATCATCGTAAGTCGGGTCAATTTTGCTGGCCGGAACCGCAATGATCTTGTCGTCTTTCTCACCGCCATCGATCATTTTTAGCACACCAATCGCACGCAGTTTGATTAACGTGCCCGGAGCCATTGGTGCACGAGTGTAGAAAATCACGTCCAGTGGGTCGCCATCACCTGCCAGAGACTGGGTCAGGGAACCGTAGTTAGCCGGGTAAGCGACCGGCATCGACTGGAAGCGGTCGGCAATAATAAAACCGGTTTTAGCATCAGTTTCATATTTAATGATGCCGCCTGCCGGGATCTCGGTGACCGCATAAAATTCTTCAGGGTTATTGTCAGGTTGCGGGAATTCGAGGATATTTTGTGCCTGAACGGAAGCGGAAAGAAGAATGCTGACGGCAAGGATTTTTTTGACCAGATGCATTGTTGTTAGCTCTTTGTTATTGAAAAGAAACAAAATAAGAGCAAAAAATGACACTAGCATGACAGAGAGCGATCATTTGGATGATGCTTTCGCCTTGCTGCTCTCAACTATATTTTGGCTTTACTGACCTCATGGAGAAACACATATGGACATTTCTACCACCGGACTGGATGTGCTGTTTATCGCGGGCTTTGGCCCCATTCCGCGTGATGTTGCAGAGAGTAAAGCGCTCTATCAGGGTGCATTAGGTCTGCCGCTCAAAGGGATGGAAGGCAACGAAGATTATCTGGTTGTCGAACATGGCGCGCTGGATGGCGCGAAGCACTTTGCCCTCTGGCCGCTGCATCAGGCCGCAGAATCCTGTTTTGGATCGTCCGTCTGGCCCGCTGATATTCCCGCGCCGCAGAGCTGGATTGAATTTGAAGTCCAGGACATCGCCAGTGCCACTCAGGTACTGAAGGACAAAGGCTACACCTTGCTGGTTGAAAATCGCCTGGAACCCTGGGGCCAGAGCATTACCCGATTGCTCAGTCCCGAAGGCATGCTGGTGGGGTTAAGTATTACGCCCTGGATGCGGGATTAATTTTTTGCGGGCCGCGTTGCTGCGGCCCTCTGTTTTATGCCAGAGCACTGCTCTCGCGTAGTGCACGTTTGGTTTTCATATGCCCGTACATCAGTAACGAAGACATGGCCGAGAATGATAACAGTGCGGCAGGCAGCGTGACGTAGTCCCAGCTCAGGCCAATGGTAATCATCAAACCACCGAAATAAGCACCAATAGCGCTGCCGAGGTTAAAGGCAATTTGCCCGCCAGCCGCCCCTAACAACTCACCACCCTTAGCATTCTGGATAAGCAAAATCTGTAGCGGCGCCGCGAGGGCAAACAGCCCGGCACAACAGATAAAGCCCATACTTAATGACGCCAGCTTGTTTTCGCCAAACGCAAACAGCATCAGCAGTGACAAAACAATCGCCAGATCAGTCGTCGCAGCAATGCGCAGTGGGCTAAAGCGTCCCGATAATCTGCCGCTCATCAGGTTGCCGAGCACCATTCCCAGCCCCATCAGCATCATGATGACGGTCATAAACAGCTCGGAGAAGCCGGAAACATTGAGCATGTAAGGCTTGATATAACTGAACCAGGCGAATACCCCAGCGTTACCAAACATGGTGGCGGAGAAAATCAGCCAGGGTTCAGGTTTTTTCAGGAAACGGAACTGTTCGGATAAACGCGCTTCCGATTTATCGTAAAGTTTCGGAACCCAGGCAATAATCGACAGCATCACCAATGCATTAAACAACGCAATGATAAAGAAGGTATATCGCCAGCTGAACGTGTGCCCGAGCCAGGTCCCGAACGGTACCCCCGCCAGATTCGCCACCGTCATACCCGCCACCATGCCAGCGACCGCCAGGGTCACTTTCCCCGGAGGGGCAATCTTCGACAGAATGATCGTGCCGACACCAAAGAAGGCACCGTGCGGGAATCCCGAAACCAGTCTGCCGATCGCCAGCATCGTGTACGAGGTTGAGAAGGTAAAAATCACGTTGCCGACGGCACACATCGCCACCAGAAACAGCAGAATACTTTTCAGGGAAAATTTGCTGGAAAAGAGGGCAATAATCGGTGCGCCAATGACCACACCAAAGGCGTAAAAGGAGATCATATTCCCGGCAGAAGGAATGGTGATACCGACATCCTTCGCCAGCTCAGTGAGCACGCCCATGATGCCAAACTCCGCCATACCAAGGCCAAAAGTGCCAAGCGCCAGCGAAACAATCGTCTTTTTCATACCCCAACCAGTTGTTAAAAAATTGCAGCAGGCATTATCAGCTATTCCCGAAGTGTGAACCAGATCAAATCATCACCCTGCCCGCTTAATCCATAAAATCGCAACGGATTGTGAATGTCTGGCCTACTATTGCGCGAATTTGCTGACTCACGATTACACTTGTTGGTGCATCTCATCTTTAATCCGAGAAGGAAGAACGTTATGGGAAATAAGAAAAAAATCAGCACCCTTCCCGAAACATCAGACGCACCGCCCCTTAAAACTAAAGAATACGAGAAAGAACTGAGACGCCTGCATGTAGAGCTGGTTAAGCTTCAGCAGTGGGTTGTCGCGAAGGGACTGAAGGTCTGCATTGTTTTTGAAGGCCGTGATGGCGCGGGTAAAGGCGGCACCATTAAAGCCATCACCGAGCGGGTCAGCCCGCGGGTATTCAGAGTGGTTGCCCTGCCTGCGCCAACCGAGCGGGAAAAAAGCCAACTCTATCTTCAGCGCTACGTCCCTTACCTGCCCGCAGCCGGTGAGATCGTTATCTTTGACCGTAGCTGGTACAACCGCGCCGGGGTTGAACGGGTGATGGGCTTCTGCACCCCCGAACAGGTCGATAAGTTTCTGGAAAGCGCGCCAATGATGGAACGTACCATTGTCGAGTCAGGCATCATTCTGCTCAAATACTGGCTGGAAGTGACGCCGAAGGAGCAAGAGCGCCGCCTGCGCGATCGCATTAACGACGGGCGTAAAATCTGGAAGCTCTCGCCGATGGATATCAAGTCGTTCGACCGCTGGGATGAGTACACCGTTGCGCGTGATGCCATGTTCGCTGCGACAGACACCTCATGGGCACCCTGGTTTGTGGCCCGTTCGGAAGATAAAAAGCGCGTCCGGCTGAATATTATTACCCATTTGCTCTCTCAGGTTCCTTATGAAGCCTTGCCTGCTGATGCGGTTGATTTGCCAAAACGAAAAATTGGCAAAGTGAAACCCACCAATTATCCATTCCGAATTATTCCGGAACCATTCTAATAATATCTACAAGCTGCTCTGCATTATTTTAGTAAGTGATGCAGAGTCATTTTTCTACGCCTTTCATTATTTTCACTCTCTTTGGAATGCACCTCGTAAAATAGACATTACCAGGCGAACCAGTATTGTTTTTTATTTTGTGAAATTGATAATGACGGGCAAAGCAATCAGGATAAGACAAATGAAAATGAAGGCCCGTGATAACCATTATGCACATTCCTTACCAGTACAGGCTCCACGACAGCCGTACAAACGCGCAGGCCTCAAGGACAAGGCGTCCGCTGATCATCAGGAATTTATTCGTGAGATGAATGAGTTTGTGGCGAAACACGGGAGCATTACGGATGATGAATTTTTCAGGGTGCTATAATGATTAAACAGTTTAACGTATATAAAAATAACTCAGCGGCTACTAATAAGCAGTTGCCTTATTACATGGTCGTCCAGCATGACTGTTATGACGATCTCGCGACCCGCATCATTATCCCCTTAATACGACGCCGTAGTCTCCCACTCTGGCAAAGCCGTGCTGCTCCCTGCATCAATATAGATTTTGAATCATTCCTCATTTACGCGCCGATGATTACAAACCTTGAAACTGGAAAAATGAGTAGTAAAGATTTTGTCTGTAATCTTCAACTTGCACGTCGGGATGTTATCGCTGCCCTCGACGCACTCATCACCAATACCTGAATCCCAACAACCCGCACCGAAGCTTAGCCCGGCGCGGGGGAACGGTAATTACTTGATCCCTTCCGTACTCTCTTTTTTTGCCTCAAGGCGCTCGACTTCACGGTACCAGCGCGGATGGTGTTTCTGTGCCCAGCGGCGACTGACTTTGCCTTCCACCATGCCCTTTATCGAGCCTTTCACCCAGAACGCCATATACATATGAATCAGGATCGCGTGAATCAGGATGATGGCCGAGGTCGCGTGAAGAAGTAGCGCGTAGCGAATGACCTGGATCGGGAAATACTGCGCAAAATATGGACGCCAGATAATCACGCCGGTCACCAGCAGCACTAACATCATGCTCATGATGGTCCAGAACATCATCTTCTGCCCGGCATTGTATTTCCCGACCTTCGCGACTTTGTGCTCATTGCCTTTGAGTACCTCAACAATACCTTTCAGCCAGGGAATATCCTGTTTATCCGGAATGTTGTGATGTACGAAACGCACAAACATCACCATCAGTATGAGAAAAACTGCCACACCAAAAAACGGGTGCAGAATTCGCCCCATCTGCGGGGTGCCGAAGGTTTCAGTCAACCACTGCAGCGTTGGGAAGAAAAAGGAAATCCCCGACAGCGACACCAGGAAGAAAAAGATAACCATCGTCCAGTGACAGGCGCGATCGATAAATTTGGTGCGCACAATCATCTTTGACTTATTCATGGTGTTCCTCCTCGTCATCATCCACTTCTTTGTTGGGTCCGATGCCAATGTAGTGATAAATCAATGCGGCAAAGGTGGCGACAAAACCGGCCGCGGACAGCGGTTTGAGTGCACCTTTCCACAGATTGACGGCGGTATCAATGTGCGGATCCTTCGGCAAATTGTGGTACAGCTCGGGCTGGTCATTGTGGTGCAGAACGTACATCACATGCGTGCCTCCCACGCCGGGCGGGTTGTAAATCCCGGCATGCTCATAACCTCTGGCTTTCAGCTTGTCGACGCGCTGTTGCCCGACTTCCAGCATCTCAGCTTTGGTACCGAAATGAATGGCCCCGGTCGGACAGGTTTTCACGCAGGCGGGCTCCTGACCCACGCTCACGCGATCGACACAAAGCGTGCACTTATAGACCCGGTTGTCCTCTTTGTTGAGCCGTGGAACGTTAAACGGGCAGCCCGCAATGCAGTAGCCGCAGCCGATGCAGTTTTCCTGCTGGAAATCGACAATGCCGTTGGCGTACTGAATGATTGCCCCGGCAGACGGGCATGCCTTCAGACAACCCGGTTCTTCGCAGTGCATGCAGCCGTCTTTACGAATCAGCCACTCCAGCCTGCCATTCTGATCGGTTTCGCTAAAGCGCATCACCGTCCAGGATTTAGCACTCAAATCTGCCGGGTTATCGTAAACACCGACGCAGTGGCCCACGTCGTCACGGATATCATTCCATTCAGAACAGGCCACCTGGCAGGCTTTACAGCCCACGCAGGAAGAGACATCAATCAACTTAGCCACTTCAGCCTTGTAATCCCGCGCATGTGGCGCGGGGGTTAGCGGATTGGTGGCGGAGCGTTTAAGAATGTCTTGTGTTTCCATTGTCATCTCTTCGCTCCTTATGCCTTCTCGACGTTGACCAGAAACGCCTTGTACTCTGGCGTTTGCGAGTTGGAATCACCGACATTTGGCGTCAGGGTGTTGGCGATGTATCCTTTTTTCGCCGCCCCTTCAAAGCCCCAGTGCAATGGGATCCCGACCGTTTCGACCTGCTGACCGTTAACCTGCAGGGTCCGCAAACGGCGGGTCACCACCGCCACTGCGCGAATAAAGCCACGCTGGCTGCTGACCTTAACGCGGTCGCCGTTGGTAATGCCTTTGGCTTTCGCCAGATTCTCGCTGATTTCCACAAACTGCTCCGGCTGTGCAATGGCGTTCAGCCGCGCATGCTTAGTCCAGGTGTGGAAATGCTCTGTCAGGCGATAGGTTGTGCCCACGTACGGGAACTTATCTTTTTTACCCAGACGAACCGCATCTTCTTTGTACAGGCGGACAACCGGACTGGAGACCACGTTCGGGTGCAACGGGTTCGTTCCGAGTGGCGTTTCCATCGGCTCGTAGTGTTCCGGGAACGGCCCTTCCGCCAGTTTATCGAGAGCAAACAGACGTGCCAGCCCTTCCGGCTGCATGATAAACGGCCCGGTTTCGCTGCCCGGTGGCGCGGTGTTGAAATCAGGAATGTCATTCCCTGCCCATTTCGACCCCGTCCATTTGATCAACATCCGTTTTGGATCCCACGGATTGCCGTTGATATCCGCCGACGCGCGGTTGTACAGCACACGGCGGTTCATCGGCCAGGCCCATGACCAGCCCAGCGTGTTGCCAAGACCCGACGGGTCGGCATTGTCGCGGTTGGCCATTTGGTTGCCCTGCTCAGTCCAGCTACCGGTGTATATCCAGCAGGAAGACGCCGTGGTGCCATCGTCCCGCAGCTGTGCAAAACCGCTGAGCAACTGCCCTTTTTTAGCGATCAATGTGCCGCTGGTGTCAAACAGATCGGTCAGCGCAACGCCGTTGTTCTCTTTGGCCACCTCTTCCGACTCAGGATGATCCGGCTGCTTGTAGTCCCAGCTCATTTTCAGCAACGGTTCAACGCCCTTGCCGCCTTCACGGTGATACATTTCACGCAGGCGGTGGTAAATCCCGGCCAGAATCTCGCCATCATTACGCGCTTCGCCCGGTGCATCCTGACCTTTCCAGTGCCACTGCAGCCAGCGGCCAGAGTTGGCAATCGAACCATCTTCTTCCGCAAAACAGGTGGACGGCAGACGGAATACCTCGGTCTGGATTGACTGCGTGTCCACATCGTTCATCTCGCCGTGGTTCTGCCAGAAGTTCGAGGTTTCCGTTACCAGCGGGTCAATCACCACCATGTACTTCAGCTTACTCAGACTGGCGACCACTTTGTTTTTATCCGGGAAAGAGGCGACCGGGTTAAAGCCCTGGCAGATATAGCCCGTGACCTGACCTTTCTCCATCATGTTGAAATACTTGATAACGTCGTAGGATTGATCCCACTTCGGCAGCCAGTCAAATCCCCAGTCATTCGCCTTTTGCGCGGCGCCGCCATAGAACGATTTCATCAGACTGACGAAGAACTTCGGATAGTTACTCCAGTAGTTCACCTGTTCTGCCCGCGTTGCTTTTGGCGTATTGGCCGCAAGATAGGTTTGCAGGTCGGCCTGTTTCTCCGACGGTAGGGTCAGATAGCCCGTCAGACTGGTAGAAAGCAGCCCAATATCCGTCAGCCCCTGGATGTTCGAGTGACCACGCAGGGCATTCACGCCACCGCCCGCCATGCCCATATTGCCGAGCAGCAACTGGATCATCGCCATTGTGCGTATGTTTTGCGCCCCGACGGTATGTTGCGTCCAACCCAATGCGTACAGGAAGGTGGTGGTTCTGTCTGCCGCGCTGGTTGAGGCCAGCACTTTACAGACTTTCAGGAAGTCGGCTTTTGGCGTTCCACAGATGTTTTCGACAACGTCAGGCGTATAGCGGGAGACGTGCTGTTTCAGCAGATTCCACACGCAGCGCGGATGAGTCAGGGTTTCGTCGCGTTTGGCATACCCGTCTTCGTCGAACTGGTAGTTCCAGGAGGATTTGTCGTACTGTCGTGTTTCGGCATCGTAACCGCTGAACAAGCCGTCATCGAAGGCAAAGTCATCGCGCACCAGCAGATTAGCGTTGGTGTAATGTTTAACGTATTCGGTGTTGATCTTGTTGTTTTCGATCAGGTACAGCAGTACGCCCGACAAGAAGGTAATGTCGGTACCGGAACGAATCGGCGCATAGATATCGGCCACCGACGCCGTACGCGTAAAGCGCGGGTCGACGACAATCAGTGTCGCATCGTTGTTGTTTTTCGCTTCCATCGCCCAGCGGAATCCCACTGGATGGGCTTCAGCGGCGTTACCGCCCATCACCATCACGACGTTGGCATTTTTGATATCAACCCAGTGGTTGGTCATCGCACCGCGACCAAATGTTGGAGCAAGACTTGCTACCGTTGGTCCGTGTCAGACGCGTGCCTGGTTGTCGACTGCCAGCATCCCCAGCGAGCGCACAAACTTTTGCGTCAACATACCGGTTTCGTTGCTGGCGGCAGATGCGCAAAGCATCCCCGTGGAAAGCCAGCGATTGACCGTCACACCCTGCACATTAGTTTCGACAAAGTTAGCGTCGCGATCGGTCTTCATGAGTTTTGCGATGCGGTCGAACGCATCATCCCAGGAGAGGCGCTGCCATTTGTCGGAGCCTGGCGCACGATATTGCGGGTAACGCAGGCGGTTTTCGCTGTGAACGTAGTCCAACAAACCCGCCCCTTTCGGGCAAAGCGCACCACGGCTTACCGGATGATCGGAATCGCCTTCAATGTGATAGATCGACGCTTTCGCGTTTTTTGCGCCATCACCCAGGCTGTACATTAATAAGCCGCAACCTACCGAGCAGTAGGTGCAGGTGTTTCTAACTTCTTTTGCGCGAAGTAATTTATAATTGCGCGCCTGAGCCAGCGCCATTTTTGGCGCAAAACCCAATGCGGCGACCGTCGTTCCGGCCATACCTCCCGCGCAGATTTTAAAAAATTGTCTGCGACTGACGTCCATTGCGTTCCTCATTATTTTCGGCAACTTCGCGGGGGAAACTAACAGCAATACCCGCGCTTTATTTGCGTCAAATCAATATCGCGTCGGACCAACTTCTTAATAGTCTTTTCTGTCGGGTTTATATACCCATTTAGGGGTGAAAATCTCTCGCAAATTATTAGTAGGCACTGAAAGCAAAGTGCTATAAATTCCCCCTTTGCTGTTTTTTGAGGGAGGCAATATTAATGAATAAAAAACGCGCAACGTTGATTGGGCTCATCGCCATCGTGTTGTGGAGCACGATGGTTGGTCTGATTCGTGCGGTCAGTGAAGGACTTGGGCCTGTCGGCGGGGCCGCCATGATCTATACGTTAAGCGGCATCCTGCTCATTCTCACCGTCGGATTTCCTGATATTCGCCGTTTCCCTCGCGGATATTTACTGGCCGGAAGCGTCCTGTTTGTTTGCTACGAGCTGTGCCTTGCCCTGTCGCTGGGGTTTGCAGGCACACGCCAGCAGGCCATTGAAGTGGGTATGGTCAATTATTTATGGCCGAGCCTGACGATATTATTTGCCATTCTCTTTAACGGGCAAAAATCTACATTCTGGGTGGTGCCAGGTTTACTTCTGGCAGTTGCTGGCGTGAGCTGGGTATTAGGTGGCGATCAGGGGATTAATCTTCACGATATTCGCCAGAATATTCTCTCCAGTCCGCTCAGTTATTCACTGGCGTTAATTGGTGCATTTATCTGGGCAATCTATTGCACCGTCACCAGTAAATATGCCAAAGGGTCGAACGGCATTACGTTGTTTATTTTGCTGACTGCGGCAACATTATGGGTGAAATTTCTGCTAAGCGATCAACCACCGATGCAGTTCAGTCTGCCGGTGCTGATCAAACTCGCCTTAACGGCTATTGCTCTCGGATTTGGCTACGCCGCGTGGAATACGGGTATTCTGCATGGGCATGTTGCCGTTCTGGCGGCGGCCTCATACTTCACGCCGGTGCTCTCGTCGGCCCTGGCTGCCGTGGTATTAAACGCCCCGCTCTCGTTTTCCTTTTGGCAAGGGGCCTTCATGGTCTGCGCCGGGTCTTTACTCTGCTGGTGGGCAACCCGCCGGGCGTGACAGCCATTGTCACCTTCGTTCATTTGAACTAAAATAAACATCAAATGAACGAAAGGAGCATCATCATGCAACTCTATACACCGAATACTCGTGCGATTACACACGATCTGCTCAGCATTCTGGGGCTGCCCGCGACGGCTATTGCCGCCCATGACAGCATCAGTGAGGGGCTGGATGCAGGCGTGTTGCGCAGTATTGCGGGTGCGGTTGCCCTTGATGAAGTCACGCTCTGCCGTATGGCGGGGATTGACCGCAACACTTACAACCGCCGCCTGAACAGTGCTGAAAAACGCTTCTCCCCGGAACAAAGCGCCAGGGTTTACACCCTTGCCCGAGTGATTAGCGCAGCCCGTGAACTGTTTAACGGCGACAGTGAGCGCATGGCCAACTGGCTGAACAAACCGGCGAAGGGATTAGGCGGTAAAAAACCGGCGGAACTGCTCTCCACACCTGCCGGCGCTGAAGCGGTTCTGACCTTAATTGGCCGCATAGAACATGGTGTTATCAGCTAATGGAAAACATCACCTTCTGGCGGCTGGTCAAAGACAAATACGCCACCACCGCCTTTGATGGTTACGGTGCGCGAACCTTCGGTGGGCGCTGGAATTCGCCCGGTCAGGATTGCGTCTATCTGGGATCGTCAAAGGCGTTATGTGTACTCGAGACCCTGGTGCATCTGGAGATTGAAGATATCGCCCAGGGCTACTGCTTTTTGACGATTAACGTGCCGCGCAACCTGGTGGCCACTCTGGATCTGGATGCTCTGCCTGATGACTGGAAGTCCGATCCTGCCCCAGTTTCAACACAACACATCGGTGATGACTGGCTGGCATCCAGCAAAAATGGGCTGGTGCTGCGCGTCCCAAGCACCATTACAGGTGAATGGAACGCGCTGTTTAACCCGGAACATCCGCAGGCGACGAAAGTACTAAAGAGCGTGAAATCGGAACCTTTTACGCTGGATCCGCGCCTTAGTCGGCCGTGCTAGTACTCTGTTCCACCCCTTTGAGGCTAAACCAGACGCCCACCGACAGCAGCATTAACAGCGTTCCCGCCGTACCCAGCGCCACGCTGTGCGAGGAGATAAAGGCGGTTTTTGCCGCCGACATGACCTCTTGCGCCAGTGGCGATGAGACCTCGTGCGCCAACTGAAACGCCTCGCCAATGGACGATGACGCCTGCGCAGCCTGCTGATGACTCAGCCCCTCAGGCAGCAAGATGGACGCTGAAAAGCTACGCGTCAGGATCAGACCAAACAACGCAATTCCTAATCCCGCGCCCAGTTCATAGCCCATGGTTTCAATCGCCCCTGCTGCTGCCGCTTTTTCTTTCGGTGCCGCCGCCATAATGGCCGCTGTTGAAGAGAGTAACGCGCTTGCCGCACTGAAGCCCAACAACGCCATCAGGATCCAGGCCTGAGTTTGTTGGGTGGAAAAATCCGTCACCGACAATCCCAGGAAACTGACGGCACTGAGCGCCATGCCCCCCGCCGCCACCTGCCGCAACCCCAGACGCGTGACCAGCAGCCCAGCAATGGGGCCGCTAAAGCCGCTGGCTAACATGACCGGCAGCATAAACAGTCCGGCAGCAAACGGAGTGAAACCGTGCACAAACTGTAACTCCTGGGCCATAAGCAGTTCGAAGCCCACCAGGGCGATCATCGCGGTTACGGCCATCACGACTCCGGAAAGAATGATGCGATGGGTAAACAGGCGCAAATCGATCATCGGTACCGGTGTGGCAAGCTGCTGGCGAATGAACCCGGCCAGTAATGTCGCGCCCACCAAAAAGACAGCCACCACGCCCCAGGCGGCCACGCTGCCTTTCAGTGCTGTCTTCGCACTCCAGACCAACAGTAAAATTGCCACAATCAGCATCACTGCCTGCGTCAGATTCAGCGGCTGCTGACGCCGCCCTTCTTGTTGAGGAACAAAACGTGCTGTCAGCGCCATCACCAGCATCACAATCGGTACGTTGACCAGGAACACGGCCCCCCAGTGAAAATGAGCCAGCAACCAACCGCCAATCAGCGGACCAAAAGCCGCACCGCCCGAACCTACCGCCGCCCAGACGCCCAGCGCCATATTCCTGTGTTCGGCTTTTGCAAAGGTGGTGCGGATCCCGGCAAGCGTGGCGGGAACGATCATCGCAGCGCCCACTGCCAGCAACGCACGGGAGGCAATTAACTGTTCTGCACTGGCGGCAGAACGCCGCCAGCAGCGAAGCTGCGCCGAACAATCCGCTGCCCAATAGCAGCAAACGTTTAAAACCAATACGATCGCCCAGTGCGCCCATCGGCAGCACCATGCCCGCCATCACCAGCGAATAGATATCGATAATCCACAATAACTCGTTACCACTGGTCGCAGCTCCGCGCTCAAGGTTGGCGACGCCACATGCAGCACCGTGGCGTCGATAGCCACCGGAATATAAACCAGCACAATAATGACCAGCGTTAACCACTGACGAAACATAACACCCTCTTCTCAAAGTTGGACAAGCGTCCAGACCTGCGATCCTACGGAATGTTGAACAGCTGTCCAGCTTTTTGTTAGACTTCGTTCAATCAGCGTTTAAGGAGGCCATATGGCTTATCTGAATCGGGATGAGCGACGTGAGCTCATTTTGCAGGCGGCAATGCGTGTTGCGCTCGCCGAAGGATTTACCGGCATGACGGTGCGCAGAATTGCTGCCGAAGCAGGCGTGGCGACAGGCCAGGTTCATCACCATTTTGCCTCCGCCGGAGAGCTAAAATCACAGGCGTTTATCCGGGTGATTGCTGAACTACTGGAGGTGGACGTCCTGCCTCAATCGGCAAGCTGGCGCGA